>JBMDXL010000406.1:0-1959 GCA_048594465.1 Microlunatus sp.
AGACCCTGGGCGACCACGTCTTCGACTTCTTCCTGCGCAACAAGCGGGCCGAGTTCGACGAGTACCGCCGTCAGGTGACCCCGATGGAGCTCCAGAAGCTCCTGCCGCTTCTCTAGCCGCTGCTCGCTGCTCCACTGCGCGCCGCGTGGCTCTGACTTCCCTCGTCGAGCGCAGACGGTGAAGCGTTGTCTGCGCTCTCCTCAGTCCAGACAGAGCCGGGCGCTTCGCTGCGCGGTCGCGCGCAGCGGTAGACCGCGGGTTCGGCCCAACTCACGGCAACAAGGGAAGCGCCGAGGAGAGGTCGGCGCGGAGGCCGGAGGCGGGGACCAGGCCGGCTGACACCGCGTCGGACCAGGACATCCGGCCGGTGGCCAGTCGCAGGAAGGTGAGCGCGTCGGTCTCCACCACGTGGGGCGGGGTGCCGCGGGTGTGGGTGGGGCCGGGGTCGCCGAGACCGCACTGCACGGCCGCGTACGGCGGGATCCGCACCTCCACCGAGCGACCCGGGTGGGCGTCGGCCAGGATCTGGGCCAGCGTCCGCATCGTGCGGCCCAGGGCGGAGCGGACCAGCGGCACCGGGGCGCGGTCGCCGAACGTCCGGTTCAGGTCGTCGGCGTGCACGACCAGCTCGACGATGCGCGTCTCGATCCAGTCCTCGGCCCGGAACGGCCCGCGGGGGGCGGCCACCACCGCCGGGTACGGGCCGGCCAGCGCGTCCTCCAGCACCTCCAGCGCCTCCCCGAGCGCAGCGGTCAGCCCGGGGCCGGGATCGGTGCCGGCCGTCTCCGCGGTCGACGCGGCGATGGCGTCCACGCTCGTCCGGTAGCGGGCCACGAACGCGTACGGGGCCAGCGGCTTGTCCCGGCTCGGCAGGCCGAGCACGCGGGTGGCGCCGCGGACGACCAGCAGCAGGTGACCGGTCAGCAGCCGCACGTCCCAGTCGGGCAGCACCGTCGCCCGGTCGTACGCGTCCGGCGGGAGGTCGGTGAGCCAGGCCTGCACGGCGCGGCCCTGCTCGAGCAGGGCCGCGGCGGCGGTGGGTCGACTGCGCACCGTTCCATCTTGGCCCACGCACAGCCCCGGCGCCGCCAGGTTTCACGCAAGTAACATCGACCTCCGTGAGCCGGATCGAGACGACCCAGGGGGTCCTGGCCCGACGCGGCTTCGCCGACGCCGCGGCCGCCGTGCGGATCCTGTCGGAGTGGGAGACCGATCACGAGTACCTGCTCGACCTGGTCGCCGACGCGGCCGACCCGGACCTGGCGCTGACCGGTCTGGACCGGCTCTGCGACGCCGTGCCGGGGCTGCTGGGCCGGCTGGCCGGATCGCGGCGGCTGGCCACCCACCTCGTCGGTGTGCTGGGCAACAGCGAGTCCCTCGGCCGCCACCTGCTGGCCCACCCCGAGCACCTGGACTGGCTCGACGCGGACGTCGCCCCGCTGACCGCCGAGGCCGTCCGGGCCGAGCTGCTCCGCTCGGTGGGGGCCGATCCGGACGCCGCGCAGCCGGTGGCCACCGATCCCGTCGGGGACGGGCTGCGACTGGCCTACCGCGGCCACCTGCTGCGGATCGCCGCCTGGGACGTGTGCGACCCGGAGCCGATCGAGGTGATGCCGCTGGTCGCCTCGGCGCTGTCGGACCTGGCCGACGCGACCCTGGAGGCGGCCCTGGCCATGGGCCGGGCCAAGGTCGGCCCGAACGGGCTCAAGACCCGGCTGGCGGTCGTCGGCCTGGGCAAGTGCGGGGCCCAGGAGCTCAACTACGTCAGCGACGTGGACGTTCTGTTCGTGGCCGAGCCGGTGTTGGGTGACGACGGCGAACCGCTGATCACCAGCGAGCAGGCGGTCAGCGTAGCCACCCGGATGGCGGCCGAGCTCACCCGGGTCTGCTCGGCGTTCACCGCGGCCGGCACCATCTGGGAGGTCGACTCGGCGCTGCGGCCGGAGGGCAAGGCGGGTC
>JBMDXL010000407.1:0-9205 GCA_048594465.1 Microlunatus sp.
CGCCTGCTCCGCCTCGATCTCGACCGCCCGCGCCGTCTCCAGCGCGGTCTCGAGCTCGAGCCGGCGCTGCTTCAGGGCGCGTTCGTCGGCCAGGTCGGAGGCCATCGACAGCTGCACCTGCACCAGGTCGTCGGCGATCAACCGCGCCTTGGCGTCGCGGACGTCGGCCTGCACGACGGCGGCCTTGCGGGCCACCTCGGCCTGCCGGCCCAGCGGCTTGAGCTGGCGACGGATCTCGGTGATCAGGTCCTGCAACCGGGTGAGGTTCCCCTCGCACGCCTCCAGCTTGCGCAGCGCCTTCTCCTTGCGCTTGCGGTGCTTGAGGACCCCGGCCGCCTCCTCGATGAACCCCCGGCGACCCTCGGGCGTCGCCTGCAGGATGGAGTCGAGCTGTCCCTGGCCGACGATGACGTGCATCTCCCGGCCGATGCCGGAGTCACTGAGCAGGTCCTGCACGTCCAGCAGCCGGGCCGCGTGGCCGTTGATCGCGTACTCCGAGCCGCCGTTGCGGAACATGGTCCGCGAGATGGTGACCTCGGTGTAGTCGATCGGGAGGGCGCCGTCGGTGTTGTCGATGGTCAGCAGCACCTCGGCCCGGCCGAGCGGCGCCCGGCCGGAGGTGCCGGCGAAGATGACGTCCTCCATCTTGCCGCCGCGCAGCGACTTCGCCCCCTGCTCGCCCATCACCCAGCTGAGGGCGTCGACCACGTTGGACTTGCCGGAGCCGTTGGGTCCGACCACGCAGGTGATCCCGGGCTCGAAGTTCAGGGTGGTGGCCGAGGCGAAGGACTTGAACCCGCGCAACGTGAGGCTCTTGAGATGCACCGGGGACCTTTCGTCCGGTTCGGTCCCCACCGGGTGGAGCGGGGATCTCCGATCCCGTCCGTCGGGCGGGCGGGAGTCACTGTCGCCGGGGAAGGCGATGCCCACCCTAGCCCCGGCCCCCGACGTCGGACCGCACCTCGCCGCCGCTCGGACCGGCGTGTCCGGAATAGGGTGGCCCACGCGCCGGTTGGACCAGACGACCGGCCCGGATCATGTCCCCGGGCCCCACTTGGAAGAGCCTTTGCGGACTACCGTTCGGCTGGAGCCGCTCAGCGCCACTCGCCGCGAGGCGACTGCCGGGCCGGTCCTCAGCTCAGGTGCGCGGCAGAAGGCTGCCCCGGGAGGGCGCTTCGTCCCACCGCCACCGAGCTCAGTTCTCGGTGCCGACCTTCTCCTTGACCGGGACCACCGGCTCCTTGTTCAGCCCACGGACCGCGGAGAACGTCCAGACCTTGTTGAGCAGGAACGACAGCGGGGTCACCACGGCCGTCGCGATCAGCTGGGCCCAGTAGAGCCGGGTCCGGAAACCGGTCGAGTCGTCGAAGACGGTGGTCGACAGAGCCAGCGGTGAGCCCGGGTGCAGCAGCAGGGTGGCGATCCCCAGGTTGGCGATCAGGGCCACCGTGCCGACCGCGAGGAACGGCAGGTACTCCCGCCACCAGCCCGAGTGCTGGGCGCTCTTGAACGTCCACCACCGGTTGATCTGGAAGTTCCACAGGTTGGCCACCATGAAGGCGATGGTGAGGAAGACGTGGTACCAGCGGACGTTGAACGAGGTCAGCGGCAGGTCCCAGGCCACGCTGTGCGCGTCGGGCCCGATCTTGTTGCACAGGATCAGGACGGCCATGTTCACCAGCACGCCGGAGCCTCCGACCAGCCCGAACTGGAGCAACAGCTTCCAGTTGTGGCGGTGCCGGACGGTCACGTAGTGATGGAGACGCTTCACGATCCGATCAGCGTAGTCCTCGGACCTGTCAACGGGACACTCCTGCCGACGTGACGTGCGCGTCAGCCGCGGAAGTGCGCCGCGCTCGGGGTGCGCTGACAGCGCGGGCACCTGAACGACGAGCGGTTCATGAAGGCCTCCCGCCGGATGGGGGCACCGCAGCGGGGGCAGGGTCCACCCTCGCGTCCGTAGACGGCCAGCGAGCGGTCGAAGTAGCCGCTGGCCCCGTTGACGTTCACGTACAGGCTGTCGAAGGACGTCCCGCCCGCCTGGAGCGCCTCCGCCATCACCCCGGCGGCGGCGGTCAGCAGCTGCACGGCCGCTGCCCTCGGCAGGGTGTCGGTGGCGCGGGCGTAGTGCAGGCGGGCCCGCCACAGCGCCTCGTCGGCGTAGATGTTGCCCACCCCACCGACCAGCTGCTGGTCGAGCAGGGCCCGCTTGACCCCGGTCCGCTTGCGTCGGAGCCGGCGGACCACGTCGTCGAGGTCGTACGCGGGATCGAACGGGTCGCGGGCGATGTGGGCGATCTCGCCGGGCAGCTCGGCCCCGCCCTCGGACAGCGCCAGCCCACCGAACATCCGCTGGTCGACGAAGCGCAGCTGCAGACCCGGGTCGGTGAAGTCCACCAGGACGCGGGTGTTGGGCACGAGCGGGGCGTCGGCGGTGGAGAACCGGAACTGCCCGCTCATCCCCAGGTGGGCCAGCAGGGCGTCGCCGTCGGCGAACGGAAGCCACAGGTACTTGCCCCGACGTCGCGGTTCGGTGAAGGTCCTCCCCACCAGCTGGGCGGCGAAGTCGTCGGGGCCCGGCAGGTGCCGACGCACCGGGCGGGGGTGCAGTACCTGGACGCGGGCGATGGTGCGACCGGCGAGACCGTCGGCCAGACCACGGCGGACGGACTCGACCTCGGGCAGCTCGGGCACGGCGGTGGGTGGGGGTCGGTCAGGCGCCGAGGATGTCGGACACCGGCAGCGTGGGCGGGGCCACCGCCGACGGCGCGGGTCCGATGGCGGCGAAGGCCAGGGCGGCCGCCTTCTGCTCGGCTTCCTTCTTGTTCCGGCCGGTGCCCGGACCGTACGTCTGGTCCCCCAGCACGACGGTCGCGACGAAGGTCTTGGCGTGATCCGGACCGGACTCGGTGACCTCGTACGACGGCACGCCGTGCCCGCCGAGGGAGGCGACCTCCTGCAGGCTGGTCTTCCAGTCCAGGCCGGCGCCGCGGGTGGCGGCGTCGGCCATCAGGTGGTCGAACAGCGCGTGGACGAAGAGGCGGGCGCCGTCCACTCCGTGCTCGAGGAAGACCGCGCCGATCACCGCCTCCATGGTGTCGGCCAGGATGGACGACTTGTCCCGGCCCCCGGTGCTCTCCTCGCCGCGACCCAGGTAGATCAGGTCGCCGAGGTGCAGACCCCGGGCGACGTCGGCGAGGGCACGCGAGTTGACCACGGCCGCGCGCAGCTTGGCCAGCTGGCCCTCCGAGAGATCCGGGTGCGACACGAACAGGTGCTCGGTGACCACCAGCCCGAGGACGGAGTCCCCCAGGAACTCCAGCCGCTCGTTGGTGGGCAGACCCCCCTGCTCGTACGCGTACGAGCGGTGGGTCAGGGCCCGGTCGAACAAGTCGTCACCGACCGCGAGAGCCAGCCGGTCCAGCACCCCGCGGACGGGGCCGGGCGCAGCCGACGAACCGACCGCGACAGCGTCCGGCAGGCCACGGGCCAGGCCCGTGGTGTCGGAGGTGCCGAGATCGGTCAACGCCACGCCGTCAGGACTCGAGCACCTGGCGGCGGCTGGAGCGGGGACCGTACTGACCGCAGGACGGGCAGGCGGTGTGCTGCAAGTGCTTCTCGCGGCACGCAGGGTTGGTGCAGGTGACCAGCGAGGGCACCGAGGCCTTCCACTGCGAACGGCGATGCCGCGTGTTGCTGCGTGACAAGCGCCTCTTCGGGACGGCCACGATCTTCTCCTCGTTCGTTCGTACGGTGCGATGTGCGTGCGTACAGGGCGTTCAGGGGGTGGCTCGCCCGCCGTCGGCACGCCTCCAGGCGCGCGTCAGCGATCGAGCAACCTGCACAGTCTAGGACGTTTCGCCCTCGGATTCGAACTGAGTCAGCTTCGCCCACCGGGGATCGACCGCGTCGTCGTGGTCGTGCTCGGCCACGGAGTTCAGATCCAGACCGCACTCCGGGCACAGTCCGCGGCAGTCGGGACGGCAGACCGGTTGGAACGGCAGCTCGAGCACGATGGCGTCGCGCAGCACCGGCTCCAGGTCGATCAGCTCCCCCTCCAGCCGTGAGGTCTCCTCGTCGGACTCCGCCACCCCGGGGTAGGTGAACAGCTCCTGGACGTCCACCTCCACCTGGTCGGTGAGGCCCGTCAGGCACCGGACGCACTCCCCCTCCAGCTGCGCCACCGCGGTGCCCGTCACCAGGACCCCCTCGACAACGGCCTCCAACCGCAGGTCCAGCTCCACCGGCGAGCCCTCGGGGACGCGGATGACCGCGATGCCGAGCTCGCTGGGGGCCGGGACCGTGGTCTGGACCGTCCGCAGCTCACCCGCCCGGCGGGTCAGGTCGTGGGTGTCCAGGACGAGACCGGAGCGGCGGTCCAGCCGACGCTGCGCGCTCACGGGGTCGAGATCCCGAGATCGGCGGTGGTGCCGGCGCCCGCGGAGCCGGCGGCGTCCTCTGTCTCCACCCGGTCGTCGGCGTGCCGGTCGAGCTGGCTGCGCTCGGCCAGCCGGGCCCGCGCGGTCCTGACCTGGCTGCTGGTGCGGGCTAGTACGGACTCGAAGCTGGCCATCCGTGCGTCGACGAAGGCGTCGGCCTCCCGTCGGAGCGCCGCGGCGTCGGCCTCGGCCTCGGCCACGATCGACGCCGCCTTCTCCTCGGCCACCCGGATCACCTCGGTCTCGGTGGCCAGCTCGGCCGCGTGCTGGGTCGCCCGCTCGCGGATCCGGTCCGCCTCCGCCTCACCGGCGGCCACGGCGTCGCGGGAGTTCTCGATCACGTCCTGGGCTTCGGCGATCTCGTCCGGCAGGTTGTCGATCACGTCGTCGATGGCGGTGAGCACCTCCTGGCGGTTCACCACGCAGGACGCCGACATCGGCATCGAGCGGGCGTTCGCCACGAGGGTGCGGAGCTTCGCGAGCTTCGCCTCGGCGGTCAGCTGGTCGGGCATGTGTCCTTCTTCTGGGCTGGAACGACCTAGAGACTAGTACGGCGCCGGCGAGCGGTCGCCCGGTCGATCAGGCCCGCTCGGCCAGCCGGGCGGTGATCCGCTCCAGCACGGCCGGGGTGACGAAGCGCGCCACGTCGCCGCCGAGCGAGGCCACCTCGCGGACCAGGCTGGAGGAGACGAAGGACAGCTCCGGCGCGGTGGGCAGGAAGGCGGTGTCCACCCCGGTCAGGCGGCGGTTCATCTGCGCCATGGCCAGCTCGTAGTCGAAGTCGCCCCCGGAGCGCAGACCCTTGACGATCACGTCGACGTCCTGGGCCGCGCAGAAGTCGACCAGCAGCCCGGAGAAGAGCGTGACCGTGACCGAGGGCCACTCCACGCACGACTCCTGCAGCATCGCCACCCGCTCGTCGGGGCTGAACAGGGCGCGCTTGCCGACGTTCGACCCCACCGCCACGACGACCCCGTCGTACAGCTCGGCGGCTCGGCCGATGACGTCGAGGTGACCCAGGGTGACGGGATCGAAGGAACCGGGACAGACGGCGCGACTCACGACGACCGAACCTATCCGGTCGCCGCCACCGAGCGGTGCCCACCGCGTCGGCGGGCCGGGCGGCGGGGAGGAGTCAGGCGGCGCCGTAGTACAGGACGGTCTCCCCGTACTTCTTGTCCCAGGTGTCGCCGAGGGCGTCGGGCCACCGCGGCGCCGGGTCCCGGCTGGACCGCTCGACGACCACGAGTCCCTCGGCGGTGAGCCAGCCGTTGGTCACCAGGTCGCGCAGCAGCCCCTCCACCGCCGACGTCGACAGCTCGTACGGGGGGTCGAGGAAGACCAGGTCGAACGGGTACGCCGGCTGGCGCCGGACCAGGTCCTCGACCGCGTCGCGGCGCACCTGGACGTCCAGCCCCACCGTGGCGACGTTCTGCTCCAGCACCCGCAGCGCCCGCCGGCTGGACTCGACCAGCATGACCGGGGCCGCCCCTCGGCTCGCCGCCTCCAGCCCGATCGCCCCGGAGCCCGCGAACAGGTCGCAGAACGCCCAGCCCTTGAGGGCGACGTCCGCGGCACCGGACGAGCCGCCGGTCCAGGACGCGAGGGCGGAGAACAGCGCCTCCCGGACCTTGCTGGAGGTGGGGCGGGTCTGGTCCCCCGGCGGCATGACCAGCCGGCGCCCGCCGCGGGAGCCCGACACGATCCGGGTCATCGGCGGCCCCCGCCGGCCGGCACCGCGCGTGGTCCTCGTCCGCTCACGTGCGCTCCATCCAGTCCCCCGCCGCCCGCCGCTCGACCGCGTCGACGATGTCGGCCAGCCCCGGATCGGTCAGCTCCGGGTCACGCTCCAGGCAGATCGTGGCCAGGTCGCGGGCGTACACGATCAGGTCCTCGTCGTCGAGCACGCGCAGGTGCCGCAGTCCCGAGCGCACCCCCGACTGCTCGGCCCCCAGCACGTCGCCCTCGCGCCGTTGCGCCAGGTCCACCCGGGCCAGCAGGAAGCCGTCCCGGGTGTCGGCCACCGCGGTCAGCCGGTCCAGGGCGGGCAGCCCCGGTGGGGTGCCGGTGAGCAGCAGGCAGACGCCCGGGTGCGCGCCCCGACCGATCCGTCCCCGGAGCTGGTGCAGCTGGGAGATGCCGAACCGGTCGGCATCGCAGATCACCATCACCGACGCGTTGGGCACGTCCACCCCGACCTCGATCACCGTGGTGGCCACCAGCACGTCGAGCTCGCCGGCCACGAACCGGCCCATCACCTCGTCCTTCTCCTCCGCCGGCAGCCGGCCGTGCAGCACGGCCACCCGCAGATCGCGCATCGGTCCCTCGGTGAGCTGGGCGAACACGTCCTCCACGGCGGCGCCCGCGTCCTCGTCGGTGCCGTCGTCGCTGATCCGGGGGCAGACCACGAAGGCCTGGCGGCCCTCGGCCACCTCCTCGATCACCCGCTGCCAGGTGCGCTTCAGCCAGCTGGGGTGCTCGCGGTAGTTCACCACCACGGTGGACACCTCGGCCCGCCCGGCCGGGATCTCGGTCAGCGTGGAGGTCTCCAGGTCCCCGAACACGGTCATCGCCACGGTGCGCGGGATGGGGGTGGCGGTCATCACCAGGGTGTGCGGTCGCTGCGTGGCCTTGGCCGCGAGCAGCGCACGCTGCTCCACCCCGAAGCGGTGCTGCTCGTCGACCACGACCAGACCGAGATCGGCGAACTGGGTGCCGGAGGTCAGCAGCGCGTGGGTCCCGATGACGATCCCCGCCTCGCCGGAGGCGGCCGCCAACGAGGCCTCCCGCCGACGCGCCGCCGACAGCGACCCGGTGATCAGGGTGACACCCGTCCCGGGGCCGCCCGAGGTCAGCAGGTCCCCGCCCACCAGGTCGCCGAGCATCGCGGTGATGGTCCGGTGGTGCTGCGCGGCCAGCACCTCGGTGGGGGCCAGCAGGGCCGCCTGCCCGCCGTTGTCGACCACCGCCAGCATCGCCCGCAGGGCCACCACCGTCTTGCCCGATCCCACCTCCCCCTGCAGCAGCCGCTGCATCGGGTGCGGTCGGGCGAGCTCGTCGAAGAGCTGCTCACTGATCTCCCGCTGGCCGTCGGTCAGCGCGAACGGCAACCGGGCGTCGAACGCGTCCAGCAGCCCACCCACGACCCGGGGCCGCGGCACCGCGCCGTCGGCCGCCGCGAGCGCCCGCCGACGGGCCATGGCCAGCTGGAGACCGAACGCCTCGTCGAACTGCACCCGGGCCAGCCCCGACGCGACGTCGTCCTCGGTGTCGGGCCGGTGGACCGCGCGGTAGGCCTCCGGCTGGCTGATCAGATCGGCCTCGCGGCGGACCCAGTCCGGGAGCGGGTCCTCCATCCCGTCGAGCGTGTCCAGGGCCAGCGACACGCAGCTGGCGATCGTCCAGGTGCGCAGCTTGGCGGTTGCCGGATAGAGCCCGATCCGGCCCGACGCGCCGGCCACCTTGCCCAGGTCCAGGTTGCGCTGGGCGCCTCCGATGACCGTGCCGTGCTCGTCGACGATGACGAAGTCGGGGTGGGTGAGCTGCGGCTCGCCCCGGAAGGACCCGACCTTGCCCGCGAAGATGCCCCGGGCCCCCGCCGGCAGCTGCGCCTGCCAGTACTCCACCAGATGCTTGGCCCCGAAGAAGGTCAGGTTCAGCTCGCCGCGTCCGTCGGTGATCACGGCCTGCAGCCGGAACTTCCCGGCGCCGCGGGAGGACTGGCTCATCCCGTGCACCGAGGTGTGCCGGACCTGGGCGAGCACGGTGACGTCGTCGCCCTCCACCAGAGCCCGCAGGTCGCTCAGCTCCGTGCCGGAGACGTAGCGGCGGGGCAGGTGGAGCATCAGGTCCCCGACGGTGCGCAGCTTCAGCGACTCGAACGCCTTGGCGGTCTTGCCCCCCAGCACCCCACTGAGCGGCACCGCGAGCCGGGTGTAGCCGGTGGTGCGCCAGAACTGCGCCGGGCCCCGGTCCACCAGCGGGTCCGGGGCGGCCTTCGACGTGATCTTCTTCGCGGTCTTCTTCGCCGGGGTCCTGCCGGCGGGAGCTGGGTCCGGGACCGCGCGCAGATGCCGGCTCACTCGACCCCCACCAGCAGCGGGTAGCGGGTCTGGCCCCCGTCGACCACCTCCACCTCGACCGACGGCGACCAGGCCCGCACCCGGGCCCGCAGCCGGCCGACGAGACGGTCGTCGGCGTCCCGACCGCGGACCAGGGTCAACAGCTCGCCGCCGCCCGAGGTCAGCAGCCGCTCGATCACCCGCCAGGCCACGTCGGCCAGGTCGGACCCGATCTCGACGAAGTCGCCGTCGACCAGGCCGAGCACGTCGCCCACCTCGCAGCGCCCGGCCATCGTCATGGCCGGGCTCTCGGCCACCGTCACCGCCGCGTGCCGGGCGTGTCCGGCGGTGCTGCTCATGGCCACCACAGCCGAGTCGAAGTCGGCGTCGGCGTCGTGCACGGCGAGAGCGGCCAGTCCCTGCACCTGAGCAACCGTCGGGATGACCGCCACCCGGCGACCCTGGGAGCGGAGCTCGCCGGCGAGGTGCCCGGCGATCTCGAGGCACTCCATGTCGTTGGGCAGCACGATCACCTCGCCGCACGACTGCTGCAGCGCGGCCGCCAGCTCACCGGGCGTGATGTGGCGGCCGACGGGCAGCACCGGCGTCCCGCCCGCGGCGGCGACGGCCTCGGCGAGACCCGGGCCGGCCACCACCGCGACCACGGCCCGCTCGGTCACGACCGCCGCGCTCGGTGGCAGCGCG
>JBMDXL010000408.1:0-5552 GCA_048594465.1 Microlunatus sp.
GACCGGGCTCCTTGACCGTGAGCTCCATCAGGATCCGGCCGCTGCCCTGGAGGTCGAAGGCGAGGACCTCGGGCAGGGTGCCGGCCGAGTGCAGGGGGCCGTCCGGCGCCCGGAACAGGAGTGACAGCCGCTGGGCGCCCCCCTTCAACCGCTTGCCGGTGCGGAGCACGAAGGGCACGTCCCGCCAGCGGTCCGTGTCGATCCACAGCTTCGCGGCCACGTAGGTGTCGGTGGTGGAGTCGTCGGCGATCCCCGCGGTCTGCCGGTAGCCGTCGAACTGCCCGAGCACGACGTCGGCCGGGTCCAGCGGCCGGAAGGCGGAGATGACCGACTCCCGGGCCACCTGCAGATCCTCCGGAGCGAACGAGGTCGGCGGCTCCATCGCCACCTCGGCGGCGACTTGGAACAGGTGGGTGACGAGCATGTCCAGCGACGCCCCGGTGGCGTCGTAGAACTCCGCGCGGTCGGCGATGTCGAGGGTCTCGGGGACGTCGATCTGCACCTCCTCGATGGAGTGCCGGTCCCAGACCCGGGAGATCATCGTGTTGGCGAACCGGAGCATGTGGATGTTCTGGGTCGCCTCCTTGCCGAGGAAGTGGTCGATCCGGAAGACCTGCTCCTCGTCGAACACCGTGTGCACCAGCGCGTCCAGCTCGTGCAGGCTCTCCGGCGACGTGCCGTACGGCTTCTCGTAGACGACCTTGGTGCCCGTGGCCAGATCGTGCTCCTTCAGCGCCTCGGTGGTCGGGGCGAACGCGCTCGGCGGCACGGCCAGGTAGTGGATGAGCTGGGCGTCGGCTCCGAGCTCGTCCCGGGTCTGCTCGATCAGGTCCGGCAGCTGACCGCCGTCCTCGGCCCGGAAACCGCCGCCCGCGAAGAGCAGGTCCGGGGCGAAGTCGGCCCACTGCTCGTCGGTCGGAACGGTGCCGAACTCGGTCAGCACCTCGTGCACGTGACCACGGAAGTCCTCGTGGGCCACGTCGCCGCGGCCGTTGCCGACCAGCTTCCAGCGTCGGGGCAGCAGCCCGCGCGCGTAGAGGTCGAAGAAGGCGGGCAGCACCATCCGCTTGGCCAGGTCACCGGTGGCTCCGTACAGCACGAACACGGTGGCGGGGAGATCGCTCATGCCCCCGTTCTACTCCCCCGGTCGAAGCGGCGGCGGCCCTGCCGTCCGCGCCGGCGTCGCAGTGTCCGACCGCGCGGCTACCGTCGGCCGGGTGAGTGCGCTGCCGACCCCCGACCTCGACTCGTGCCCGGCGTGGGTGGCCGAGCACCTCGGCGACCTGGCCCTGGAGGGTCCGTCGGGCATCCGCCGCTCCAGCCGGTTCACCGGCGGGCAGGCGGCGGCCGACGCCGCCCTGGACGCGTTCTCGGTCCGCGGCTACGCCGCCCGACGCAACCAGGTGCTGCCCGAGAGCGCCCGCGGGGCCAGCGGTCTGTCGCCCTACATCCGGCACGGTCTGCTGACCCTGCCCCGGGTCTGGGAGGCGGTCGCCGGCGGGCCCGGCCGCGACGTGGGCAAGTTCCGCGACGAGCTGCTGTGGCAGGAGTACGCCCGGCACCTGTACGCCCGGGTCGGCCGGGCCATCCACCGACCGCTCCGCCGGGAGCCGTCCACCGGGGAGGGCTGGTCGGGCGACCCGTGGCCCGCCGAGATGGCCTGCATGGCCGAGGTCGATCGGGCCCTGACCGAGGAGGGCTGGCTGGTCAACCAGAGCCGGATGTGGGCGTCGTCGCAGTGGACGGTGCGGGCGGGGGCCCGCTGGCAGGACGGCGAGCGGCGGATGTTCTCGCAGCTGCTCGACGGGTCCGCCGCGGCCAACGGCCTGGGCTGGCAGTGGACGACCGGCGCCGCCACCGGCAAGCCGTACGGGTTCTCCCGCTGGCAGGTGGAGCAGCGCGCCCCGGCGCTCTGTCGGGGCTGCCGGCTCCGGCAGCGCTGCCCGATCCAGGGCTGGCCCGCGGCCGAGCCGGGCGACCGGGTCGAGCCGGTGGCGCAGCTGCGGGTCGATGCCCACCCCGACCGGACCGGCGGCCCGGTGGAGCCGCGGCACACCGGCACGGAAGCACCCGAGGCGGTCTGGCTGACGGCGGAGTCTCTGGGGGACGCCGACCCGGCGCTGGCGGCGCACCCCGAGCTGCCGGTCGTCTTCGTGTTCGACGCCCCGCTGCTGGCCCGGCTGCGGCTGTCGGGACACCGGCTGGTCTTCCTGGCCGAGGCGCTGGCCGATCTCGGCCGCCGCCGTCGGGTCGAGGTGCACCGGGGCGAGCCGACCGCGGTCCTGGCCGGCCGGACCCTGGCGGTCACCTACGCACCGGTGCCGGGCTTCGCCCGGCGGGCCGACCAGCTCGACGTCGCCGTCCTGCACCCCTGGCCGTGGTTGCGGCGCCCCGGCGGCGGGTCGGTCGCGTCCTACACCGCCTGGGTCCGCGGCTGACCGGTCCGACGGCTCCGCCGGCCCCGGACGAGCGGGTCAGCGGCCCGGCGGCCTACTCCTCGTCGTCGGCGAGCGGGACGACCTCGGCCTGCTCGGCCACATCCACCTGGTCGGCTTCGCCAGTGGTGCGCTGGACCGGCACCGTCGGGGCGGCGTCGAACTCCTCGAACGGGTCGGTGGAGGTGTGCTGCTCCGCCCAGTCGGCGTCGGTGACGTCGTCGGGCGGGGTCGGGGACGAGGTGTCCATCGGTGCTCCTTCGGGGCCTGGGTCACGCGGTCGTGACGAGGGTAGCCCTCGTGCGAGGATCTCCGGACCTGACCACCCGTGCCCCGTAGGACGCCCATGACCGACTCCGACACCGCCCCCGAGGTGCTGCAGGACCGTGCCGACCGACCCGTGCTCCGGGTGGGCGACCGGGTCCGTCACCCGACGCAGCCGTGGTCGGCCTCGGTGCAGGCGCTGCTGGCCCACCTGCGCTCGGTGGGCTTCGCGGAGGCGCCCCGGCCGTACGGGGTGACCGAGGACGGCGACGAGGTGGAGTTCATCCCCGGGGTGGGTGGAGACGACGCCTGCCTGCTGGTCGACTCCGACTCCTCCGTCGCCGCGGTCGGCGAGCTGCTCCGGCGCTACCACGACGCGGTGGCGGGCTGGCAGACCGACGATCCGGTCCGCTGGTTCGACGGCTCCACCGGGACCGGCGAGGCCATCACGAACGGCGCGGCCACTCGGGACGGCGCGGGCACTCGGGACGGCGCGGGCGGGGGCGTCGACGTGGGCGAGACCCTGGTCTGCCACGGCGACGTCGGTCCCTGGAACCTGGTCTGGCGCGACGGCCGGATCGTCGGGCTGATCGACTGGGAGCACGCGCACGTCGGCACCCGGACCAGCGACATCGCGTACGCGCTGCACTACCTCGCCCCCATCCGCGACCGCAGCTACTGGCAGGGCGTGCTGGGGTTGGACCGCCGTCCGCGACGGCGGCACCGGATGCGGGTCTTCGCCGAGGCGTACGGGATCGCGTTGGACGACGAGCTGGTCGAGCAGGTGATGGCCTCCCAGGAGGCCGGCGTCGACCTGATGCGGTCCCTGGCCGAACGGGGCGACCCCCGCCGGCTGCAGCTGGTGGCCGACGGCGAGCTGGACCGCGAGCAGCGCGCCGTCGCCTGGGCACGCGCCCGCCGGGCCAAGTTCCTCCCCCGCCCCCGCCGGCTCCGCTGACGCCTGTCCGGGCTGGGGAACGTCGCCGGATTCAGCGCAACCCGGTGGTGGCCAGCCCCTGGACGAAGAACCGCTGGAAGGCCAGGAACAAGATCACCAGCGGGATCACCGAGACCAGCGTCATCGCCATCAGCGCGCCGTAGTCGGTCTGGTACTGCCCCTGCAGGAACTGCAGGCCGATCGGCAGGGTGTAGAGGGTCGGGTCCCGCAGCACGATCAACGGCCACAGGAAGTCGTTCCACTGGGCCATCAGGCTGAGCAGCGTCAGCACCGCCAGCAGCGGCTTGCACAGCGGCAGCACCACGCTCCAGAAGATGCGCAGCGTCCCCGCCCCGTCGATCCGGGCCGCCTCCAGCAGCTCGGTCGGGATGGCCAGCATGAACTGCCGGGCC
Organism: Microlunatus sp.; assembly: GCA_048594465.1. Classification (GTDB taxonomy): domain Bacteria; phylum Actinomycetota; class Actinomycetes; order Propionibacteriales; family Propionibacteriaceae; genus Microlunatus. The sequence goes on from JBMDXL010000408.1 coordinate 4,050, forward strand.
AGGAAGACGCCGAAGGTGGCGGCGGCGCCCGGGATGATCACGGCCCAGAAGGTGCCGATCAGACCCATCGCGTTGACGATCCGGAAGGACGGCACCAGGGTGGCCTGGACCGGGATCATCATGGTGGCGAGCAGCGCCATGAACATCACCGTCTGACCGCGGAACCGCAGCTTGGCGAAGGCGAAGCCGCCGGTGACGCTGACGATCACCGAGAGCACGGTGGTGATCACCGAGACGGTGACCGAGTTGCCGAACCAGGTGCCGACCGGCCAGGACGCGAACACCTTCTCGAAGCTGGCCAGGGTGAACCGCTGGGGCCACAGCTCCAGCTGCTGGCTGAACACCGCGGTGCCGGAGAACGCCGTCACCACCATGACCCAGAGCGGGAAGACCATCACCAGGCAGACCACCGCGGCCAGCACCACCCGGACCACCAGCCAGCGTCGGGAGCGACGGCGCTGGACCGCGCGCGAGGACCCGGGCCGGACGTCGGTCAACCGCTGCTGCGGAGCCGTCACCGTCATCAGGCCACCTCGTCCCGGGTCCGGTTGGTCCGCCACTGGATCACAGTGAAGATCAGCGTGAAGAAGAAGATCACCACCCCGATCGCGGCCCCGTAGCCCTGGTCCCGGGCCGCGCCGAAGGCGGTCTTGTACGCGTACGTGCCCAGCACCTCGGTCGAGGCCCCCGGACCACCGTTGGTCAGCACGAAGACGATGTCGAAGACCTGGAAGGAGTAGATGACGCTCATCACCAGCAGGAAGAAGGTGGACGGACCGAGCAGCGGGAAGGTGATGTGGCGGAACCGCTGCCAGCCACCGGCCCCCTCGACCTGGGCGGCCTCCTGCAGCTCGACCGGCACCGCCTGCAGACCGGCCAGGTAGATGATCATGGTGAACCCCACCCGGATCCACAGGGTCACGATGATCACCGACGCGAACGCCGGCACGCCGGACGACTGCCAGGGCACCCCGGGCAGGGACAGGGTGGCCAGCAGCTTGTTGACCACCCCGATCGTCTCGTTGAAGAAGAACGTGCCGATCAGACCGACGGCCACCCCGGAGATCACCAGCGGCAGGTAGATGATCGTCCGGAACAGCTTCCGGGCCGGCATCACCGAGTTGAGCAGCACGGCCAGGGCGAGACCGAGCGCCATGCTGGTCGGCACCACCAGCACGGTGAAGATCACCGTGTTGACCAGGGCCCGGTAGAAGGTCGCGTCGCCCAGCATCTGGGTGTAGTTGTCGAAGCCGACCCAGCTGATCCGACCGCTCAGGGGGGCGATCTCGGCGAAGCTGTAGACGAAGGCCAGCGCCAGCGGCAGCAGCGAGAAGATCGAGGCCAGCACCATGGCCGGCGCTGCGAAGGCGTAGCCCGACGGGTCGGAGGAGCGGTGCCGCCGGCGCCGCCGCCCCGGTAGGGGCGGGGCACCGGCGGCGACACCGGCCGCCTGGACGACCGTCACTGACCGGCCCGCTCCACCGCTGCGGCCAGGGCCGCGGT
>JBMDXL010000409.1:0-2333 GCA_048594465.1 Microlunatus sp.
CGACTTCATCAACGCGATCAGCCAGAACAAGGGAGCGGAGTTCCGCCGCCGCTACCGCGACGTCGACGTGCTGCTGATCGACGACATCCAGTTCCTGGAGGGCAAGGAGCAGACGCAGGAGGAGTTCTTCCACACCTTCAACACGCTGCACAACGCCCAGAAGCAGATCGTGATGACGTCGGACCGGCCGCCGAAGAACCTGGAGAACCTGGAGCCGCGGCTGCGCAGCCGGTTCGGCTGGGGTCTGATCACCGACATCCAGCCGCCCGACCTGGAGACCCGGATCGCCATCCTGCGGAAGAAGGCCGCCCAGGAGCGCCTGGTGGCCGGACCCGACGTGCTCGAGTTCATCGCCAGCCGGATCCAGACCAACATCCGGGAGCTGGAAGGCGCCCTGATCCGGGTCACCGCCTTCGCCAGCCTCAACCGGCAGCAGGTCGACCTCGCCCTGGCCGAGGTGGTGCTCAAGGACCTGATCCCCGAGGGCGGCGAGGCCCAGATCACCTCGGCCATGATCATGGCCCAGACGGCCGCGTACTTCGACCTCACCATCGAGGACCTGTGCGGTCAGAGCCGTACGCACGTGCTCGTCACGGCTCGCCAGATCGCCATGTACCTGTGCCGGGAGCTCACCGACCTGTCGCTGCCCAAGATCGGCCAGCAGTTCGGCGGCCGCGACCACACCACCGTCATGCACGCCGAGCGCAAGATCAAGAACCTGATGTCGGAGCGTCGGTCGCTCTACAACCAGGTCACCGAGCTGACCAACCGGATCAAGCAGCAGGCCTCGCAGCGCTGAGACCACCCCCGCGCCCCGTTCCTCGACCGCAGGAACGGGTCTCTCGGCGTGCGTACGCCGGGCCGCCCGACCCACGCTGTCCCCAGCGTCATCCACAGCCTCGGGACGACGGCGCTCCCGCCGATCCCCGCTCGGACGGGCGTCGATGATGTTGCGAAATGATGACGCCGTCCGCACACCTGGGGGAAAACCTGTGGATAACCAGGTCGGTTGGGGACAACCGCGCGGGAACCTGAGGACCGGCGTGGGGGCGCACGTGGACGGCCCCGGACCCTCCGCTGCTCGTCCTCAGATCCTCCCCGTGTAATTTCGAGTACGCCACAGCCCGGAGCACAGGGCCAAAGCGCACGTGACGAGGGCGAGCGGGGGGTTGTCCACAGGATCCACACCACCTACGACGACGACTATCAGTTACACATGTCTCCATCAGTTCGAAGTCACCCCTGTGCGCATGTTCACGAACCGACCGGCAATCTGTTCAGGAAAGCCATCAGCACCAGCACCACGGAGGACCAGTGAAGTTCTTGCGGAGGCTCTTCGGTCGTGACACCGACGACGACGACGGCGAGGACGTCGAGATCCAGCTCGATCAGGAGACCCGTCGACGCCAGCTGCTGCAGCTGGAGCAGTCCCTGGACCAGCTGTCCCGGGAGATGCGGACCTGCGAGTCGCTGGACAACCCGGGCTGGCGGCTACGGGTGAACGAGTACAGCCGCCTCGCCGGCGAGGCCATGACCCTGCGCCGTGGCGAGATCACCCGCGAAGGTGTCCTCGACCTCGTGTTCGAGATCCGCCCGCTGTTCACCGGGACGCCGCCCGCCGGGATGGAGCACCTCGTGCCCCTGCAGGAGTCGGTGCTGGCGGCCGCCGAGCAGCTGCGCGTGCTGTCCCCCGCCGAGCACGGCTGACCTCGCCGGCGTCGGTATGATCGTCCAGCGCTGCTCACGTCCGTGGCGCGGTTGCCTCGACCGGGGTGCCAGACAGAGGCAGGAGGCAGTGTGAGGATCCGACTCGAACGCGACACGTTGGCCGAAGCGGTGCAGTGGGCGGCGCGCAGCCTCCCGACGAGGCCGAGCGTGCCGATCCTCGCCGGTCTGCTGATCCGGGCCGACGCGTCCGGGGTGGTGCTCTCCAGCTTCGACTACGAGACCAGCGCCCAGATCACGGTCAAGGCCGAGGTCGCCGACGAGGGCGAGGCCCTGGTCTCGGGCCGGCTGCTGGCCGACATCTCCCGGAGCCTGCCGGCCAAGCCGGTGGACCTGTCCGCCGACGGCAACCACGTCGAGCTGGTCTGCGGCAGCGCCCGGTTCACCCTGCAGACCCTGCCGGTCGCGGACTACCCGACCCTGCCGACCCTGCCCGAGGCCACCGGCACGGTGCCGAGCGACGTCTTCGCCCACGCCGTGGCCCAGGTGGTGGTGGCCGCCGGCCGCGACGAGCTGCTGCCCGTGTTCACCGGCGTCCGGGTCGAGATCGAGGGCGAGACCGTCTCGCTGCTGGCCACCGACCGCTACCGGATGGCCCTGCGCGAGCT
>JBMDXL010000041.1:0-1627 GCA_048594465.1 Microlunatus sp.
GGGCTGCGGCACGTCCCGCGCCCGCTGTTCCGCAAGCTCCCCCTCTAGGATCGGGCCATGGTTCTCGAGGTGGCGATCATCGACGTGACGGACGCGGACGGCTTCGAGGCCGCGTACCGCGGAGCGCGCGACCAGCTGACCGGCACCGAGGGCTGCCGCTCGGTCCGGATGACGCGCGGCGTCGAGACCCCGAAGCGGTTCGTGCTGATGGTCGAGTGGGACTCGGTCGAGGCGCACGAGCGCAACTTCCGCGAGACCGAGCGGGTCAAGGCGTGGCGCTCGGCCATCGGGCCCTACTTCGCCGAGGCGCCGCGGGTGGAGCACTTCACCGACGTCGACTGATCCCGGTGACCGCGGATCTCGGCAGGCTGGTGGACGCCCTGCCCGAGGGCTGGTCCGAAGTCGCGTACGCCGGCCGCCGCTACGGACTGACCACGATCGTCCACGCCGGCGGACGCAGTCTCAGCGTGTACGCCGAGGAGCTCGGCGGGACCGACGTGGTCAGCGCGAACGTCTACCGCACCGCCGCCGGCGACGTGCTCAGGCCCTGCGAGATGCCGGCGGCGAAGGTGCTGGACTTCCTGGTCGGTGCGACGGTCGTGCCGGACTGAGTCGTGCCGACCGCCGGTCAGGGCGTGGCCGAGATCGAGTCGACGGTCAGCGTGTCCGTCGTCGAGGTGGCGGTCGGGTAGAGAGCCAGCGCGGTCACACTCGACAGATCGAGCTTCGCGTCCTGCGGCGCCCACGGCGGCGGGGCGAAGTCGGTCCAGGGCACCACGACCACCCGGGGCTCGGCCCCCGGCAGCTGGAGCTTGTGCTCCCAGAACGAGCCGTTGGCGGTGAACTGGAGCCCGACCTCCTGGTCGGCCCGACCCGGCTGCACCCAGAGTCGCAGACCGCTGGTGCCGCGCCAGTCCTGGCCCGGCAGCGACCGGATCACGCCGCTGTAGCCGTTCGCCCCGGTGCCGAAGGTGAGCACCATGCTGTGACCGGCGCCCTCCCCGGGGTCACCGAGGGTGGGCGTGATCGGGTCACCGCCGCTGTTCGCGGTCCACGCGGCCTGCAGGGCCTCGTCGGTGGCGTAGGTGTCGAAGTCGTCGACCAGCACCCCCGGGGGGGCCGGGCGGGTGGTGAAGGAGACCGGTGCCCCGCTGACCGCTGTGGCCCCCACCCCGTTGACCGCCCGGACGCGGACGTACAGGGTCGTGCCGCCGGGCCAGGCCTGCGCCGGCGTGTACGAGGTGCCGGTCACTCCGGTGACGGAGACGACGGGGTCACTCAGGTCGGCGTGGGCGGAGACGACCAGCTCGTAGTAGGCGGCGTCGGCCGCCGCGGTCCAGCCGAGCGAGGTCTGGGTGCTGACGCCCTCCGCCCCGGGTGCCGGCGACGTCAGCGTGAACGAGCCGGGTCGCGCCGTCGGGGTCGCGGCCCGGTCGGTCAGGCTGACCCGGTTGAGCGCGAACCGGTCGGTGGCCGCCCAGCGCAGCCGCAGCCCGGTCACCCCGGTCAGACCCTCGACCCGGACCGACCAGGTCCCGTCGCCGTCCCTCGACACCGCGGGGACCACGGTTGTCCACCGGTCTCCGCCGGTGCTCACCTGCACAGTGGGTCGCGGACGGCGATCGCC
>JBMDXL010000410.1:0-3166 GCA_048594465.1 Microlunatus sp.
GCAACCACCACGCACCTCTCGACGCAGACCGCGGGCCCCACACCCACGCCTCCTGCCCCGTCACCCCCATCAACCCGATCAGCCCACCAACCCAGATCAGTCCGGCGTGAGAGTGCCCTCCTGTCGTAGAGCCCGGGGACCGCGGCCGGTCACCGTACGGCAGGCCGTGTTGAACGCCTGCAGGTCCGGGATGCCGACGGCGGCGGCGATGGCCGAGATCGACATCGTGCTGTGCACCAGCAGCTGGCTCGCGTGCTCGATCCGGCGCTGGCGTAGATAGCCGACCACGGTCAGCCCCGGGCCGGCGGTGAACAACCGCGTGAGGTGGTTGTGGGACACCCCGACGGCGGCGGCGATCTCGGGGACGGTGAGCGGCTCGGACAGGTGGCGCTCGATGTGGGCCAGCGCGCGGGTCAGGTGCTCCTCCCCCGGGCTCAGCCGGCGCGACTCCCGGCGCCGGTCCCGGTCCAGCGCGGACAGCCGGAGCAGCGCCAGCCAGACGTCGGCGCGGGTCCGCTCGGGGTGCGTCGCCGCCGAGTCCACCGCGGACTCCATCAGGTCGGTGATCACGCCCAGCTCGGGCCCCGGGGACATCACCAGCCGCAGCGGCCAGGTCCGCGCCTCCGCCTCGGCCGGAGCCTGCGAGCCCGCCCGCAGGTGCGCGTACAGGTGCGTCGACGGTCCCTGGTAGCGGTAGCGGATCAGCGACGCCGGCGGCACCAGGGAGACGCTACCGGGGGTGATGGCGTACGCGACGCTGTCCACCTCCAGCTCGGCGGTGTAGGCGTACAGGTGGAGCGACCAGAGGTCGGGCAGCTGGAACTCGTCGACCAGCCGACCGACGCCGTGGGTGGCCCGCCCCTGGGACACCACGACCGGCGGCTCGGACAGGTCGACCGTCACCGCGGGAGCCTCCCGCTCGTGCCGAATTCTCACCAGCAGAGGCCTACCACAGACCAGTACAGCAAGCATCACCGCGCCCTACGGTGAAGGGACCAGAGTGAGAACCAACCAGTCCTGGAGGGACCCCCGATGACCACGTTGGTCGATCGCAAGCACCGCCTCACGTCGGTGGAGATGGCCCACTTCGTCTCCCACGGGAGCTTCGCGCTGAGCGCGGTGGTGCCCGAGAGCATGAACGAGCGCGCCATCGCCGTGCTCGACGCCGGCATCCCCGGTCACCCGTACGGCACGCCGCTGGACACCGTCTTCCCGGTCGGCAGCTTCGTCCGCGAGCTGCTCGAGCTGCCGGCCGTGGCCGGTGCTGTCCAGAGCCTGGTCGGACCGAACCCGGTGATCGACCACCACGCCGTGCACGTGCGCCCGCCGCACGGCGGCGAGGCCCAGAACATGCACGGTGACGCCATCCTGGACACCCGGACCGACGCGTTCGACATGCAGCTCATGTACTACCCGAAGGCCGTCACCCTGGAGCAGGGCGGCACCCTGTCGGTGCCCGGCACCCACCTGCGCCGGATCAACCAGACCGGCATCGGCCGCTACCAGAACCTGGCCGGCCAGACGCGGCTCACCGGCGAGGCCGGCACCGTGGTCTTCCTGCACCACGGCATCTGGCACGGCGGCCGGCGCAACGACTCCGACCTGCCCCGCTACATGTTCAAGATCCGGTTCAACCCGACGGTGCGCCAGCTGCGGCTGTGGAACACCGACGACATCGACGATCCGGGCGTGCGCCAGGAGCTGACCACCAGCTTCGGCTGGACCAACGCCAACGAGGGTCGCCTCGAGCTGGTCAACCGGGCCAAGCTGTGGCGCTACCTGACCGGCGACGAGCTGTTCGACATCGACTACTACCTGACCCGCGAGACGATCAAGCCCCAGCACATCGCACCGGGGGCCACCGACGTGCGGCTCGGTTCCAGCCGCTCCGGTGACGGCTGGGGTCTGTGACCCCCGCCGCGCTCCACTCCCCCACCCGCTTGTCGAAGGAAGGCTCCGCATGACCAGCAGCACCCTGTCCGCCCTGTCCGTCGAGGAATCCTTCGCCGTCCCGTCGGCGACGCCGCAGCTGCGCCAGCAGCTCCTCGTCCTCTACCTGGGCACGTCGGCCCTGGACTCCGACGTGATCGGCTGGACCCGCTACGACGGCACCGGTCGCTCCCGCCCGACCATGGGTGACAGCGACGAGGCCCCGTACGCCACCGGGCTGGACGCCCTGCTCGACGGCTGGCGGCTGCTCCAGATGTCCCAGCTCCTGGGTCACGAGCACGGTCACGAGTACACGACCGGCTACCTGCCGTACGAGTTCCTGTTCGAGCGGCTGGTCGACGTCTCGGCCTGACCGCAGCACCGTGGCGGGCGGCGCCGGGAGGCCTTCAGGAGGTCGCCCGGCGCTCCCGCCACTCAGCGACGACCCGCTCGACGTCGACGTTCGGGATCACGATGGCGGGTCCGTCGATGCCGCGCCGGCGGGCGGTCAGGATCCGGTGGTTGAGGTCGGTCACGATCTCCCGGACCTGCTCCTCGGTCCGGCAGTCGGCCACGAAGTCACCGATCTCGGCGACCTCCTTGCGCAGCAGCAACGAGCCCGGCAACGGCGGGCGGAGGCCCTCCCGCTCCAGCAGGCCCTTGACCCACCAGTTCTCGTCCGGCCGTCCGTCCAGCCCCTTGAGGGGCTGTCCGGCGCCGCGCAGGTTGTCGAACTCGCCGCGTTCCTGCGCCTCGCGGATCTGCCGGTCCACCCAGGACTCGTAGCCGGCCATGTCGCCTCCTCCGGTCGTTGCGGTGCTCGTCGTCCGCCGGGTTCGTGCCGACCAGGCTACCCAGCCGGTTGTGGCAGGCTGACCGCCGTGGAGGGCTGGCAGCTGGGACTGATCGCGGTCCTCGTGATCGGGGTGGCGGTCATCGTCGCCGGGGCGGTGCGCGACCGTCGGATCACCGAGCGGCGCCGCCGGGAGATGCTCGCCCCGCCCGAGCGCACCATCCCCCGGTTCTCGCCCGACGCCCCCACCCCGCGCTATCTCTCCGAGCTCCAGGCGCGCCGCCCACCCGCCGACGCCCGGCCGACCGACCTGTCCGCCGCCGAACGCGACGAGCTGCGGAGCGCGCTGGCGGGGCCGGACGTGGTCACCGTCCCGTCCGGTTACGCCAGCGCGGAGCTGGTCACCGACGCACCCTCCGGTTGGGCGGTGCTGCGCGAGCCGCA
>JBMDXL010000411.1:0-1740 GCA_048594465.1 Microlunatus sp.
CCAACCTGCTCTCGCTGCTGAACGTCTCCACCTTCCTGCAGGACGCGTTCCGTGGCGCCCTGATCCTGGTCGCGGTGACCCTGGCCACCGTCTCCTTCACCCGGCGACGCAAGCCCACCACCCAGTCGGCCGACAAGTGACCAGCCGCTCCGTGACAACAAGGAGGAGAGACCCGATGTCCACGCGCACCCACCGCCGCCGCGGCATCCTCGGAGCCGCCGCGGCCGCGACCGCCCTCACCGTGCTCAGCGCCTGCGGCCAGATCTACCCGTCCACAGAGCCCGCCCAGGGGCCGGCGAACGGTGTGAAAGCCAACGTCGACGAGGTCGTCGTCGGGTTCGCCCAGCAGCAGCTGCAGGCCCCGTACTTCGCGGCGATGGAGGTCCAGTCCAAGCAGATCGCCGACCAGCAGGGCTTCAAGCTGCTGTTCCAAGCGGCCAACAAGGACCCGGTCATCCAGATGAACCAGATGCAGGCCATGATCGCCCAGGGCGCCGACGTGCTCGTCGTCAACGCCACCAGCGTGAAGGGCCAGAAGGAGATGATGACCCAGATCGCCTCCAAGATCCCGGTCACCTACATCGACACGTCCGTCCCGGGCACCGGCATGACCAGCGTGCAGTCGGACAACCTGACCATCGGTCGCGAGTCCGGCAAGATCACCGCGCAGCGGTTCAAGGACATGGGCAAGAAGAGCATCAAGATGGTCATCCTGACCGGACCCGCCACCGACGAGTTCGTCGGCCCCAACCGACGGCAGGGCTTCCTCGACGGACTGAAGGAGGGCGGCATGCCGTTCGAGATCAAGGGCGAGCAGTCCGGGGACTACCAACAGGACAAGGGCCAGGTCGCCGCCGAGAACATGCTGGCCGCCAACCCCGACGTCGACCTGATCCTCGGTCTGAACGACTCGATGGCCCTCGGTGGCTTCAACGTGATCAACGGCAAGGACCAGTACAAGAACGTCTACGTCGCCGCCTCCGCCGACGGGCAGAAGGAAGCGCTGGCCCTGATCAAGAAGGGCGGCTGCGACGGCCGCTACATCTCGACCGGTCTGAACTCGCCGTCCCTGGCCGCCGAGGAGGCCCTGAAGATCTCCGTCGACGTGGCCACCGGGAAGACGAAACCCTCCGACTACCCCAAGGAGTCGTTCACCAAGGCCGTCGGGATCGGCTGCGACAACATCGACCAGTACTACGACCCGAACAGCGTCTTCTGACGCCTTGGCCCTGCGCGCCGTCGGCACCCCGCTCCCGGAGGTCTCGGGTGCGGGGTGCTGACCCTCCGGCGACGGTCCGGCTCAGCGGTCCGGACCGGCCACCCGCTCGTCACCGACGGTGGGGACGGTGTCCCGCGTGGTGACGACGGGGTCTCGTCGACCAGATGACGGGCGTCGTTGACGGCGATCAGCGACCACGACAGCCCTGTGGGCCCGTCCGGATCGTGACGCCTGTGGGTGAGGCTGGTGTTGGACGCGGCGAAGCCGGCCTGCGGCGCGGAGAGGCCGAGCGAGAGCGCGAGGTGGAACTACGCCTCGATCACCCGCCGTGGGCCAACCCCGGTGGGCTCACAGGTGCAGACGCTTGGCCAGCTCGTGGCGCAGCTCGGGGCCCCGGGCCAGCTGCAGCAGCACCAGCGTGCACCCGAGCGCACCGCAGACGCTGGAGGCCACCGCGTTGGTGACCCAGCCGAACGCGACGAAGCCGATGGGAGCCAGCCCCAGCAGCAGCATCAGGCTGG
>JBMDXL010000412.1:0-9178 GCA_048594465.1 Microlunatus sp.
GTCAGGTCCCCGGCCACGACGTCGAGCCGGTCGGCGGCCTGCCGTAGGCGGCGATCGCGCGTCCACAGCCGATCCTTCGTGCTGAGCTTGAGCGCGGCCAGCAGGTGAGCGTCGACCAGACTCAGTCCCGTTCCGTGGAGATCGTGGGTGTCGACGAAGTCGAGAACCTCGTCGTGCGTCGCCGTCGGAGCCGCGGGCAGATGGCTCATCAGGGCGAGCACCGCTGATCTGTTCCGGAGGGAGCCCAGCGCCAGCTCGCCGACGACCATCGGGTGGACGCACACCTGCGCGTCCAGCAGAAGCGACGCCAGCCGCGGCTCACTCGCGTGAAGATGGTCGATCCAGACCGCCGTGTCGACCAGGATCATCGGTCGCGACGAGCCCGCGGTGGAGCGGACGCATCGGGATCTGTGCCACCCAGAGCAGCCAGCCGCCGCGACGACTCGCGCGCGATCAACGCTTCCAGACCGAGCCTGACGAGCGCACTCTTCTCGCTCCGACCCGTCAGCTCGGCGGCAACTCGCAGCAGTTCGTCATCGAGGTTGATCGTGGTTCGCATGCATCAATGATGTCACCATGTGATGCCTAGAAGCCGTGTCACTGTCGACCTCTCGAAGCCGGACCGCACTGTGTGGATGATGCTCACCGATGTCGGTGACGGATCGCCACCCAAGCGGCGGGGCGTGACGAAGCCGGGGAAGAGTGGCTTCTCAGAGCCGGTCGGCGAGCCGCGCGACCGCGCCGTCCACGTCTGTGAGCTTGTCCAGGCCGAACAGACCCACCCGGAAGCTGGCGTAGTCGTCCCGCTCGCCGCACATCAGCGGGACGCCGGCGGCGATCTGCAGGCCGAGCGGCTTCAACTTGGCACCGGTCCGGATCTCGGGGTCGTCGGTGTAGGCCACCACCACGCTGGGGGCGGCGAACTCCGGCGCCGCGACCGACGGGAAGCCGCGCTCGGCGAGCAGCGCGCGGACGCGGGTGCCCAGGTCGATCTGCGCCGCTCGCAGCGTCTCCAGTCCGAGATCACGGGTCTCCCGCATCACCGCAGCGTTGTGCGCGAGACCGTCGGTCGGCAGGGTGGCGTGGTACGGCGTCTGGCCCTCGGTGTACGCCTCGGTGATGGTCAGCCACTTCTGCAGATCGACCGCGAAGCTGGTCGACGTCGTCGCCAGCACACGCTCGCGGCCGGCCGCACTCAACATGACGTAGCCCGCGCACGGCGTACCGCTCCAGCCCTTCTGCGGTGCGCTGAGCAGCACGTCGACACCGAGGTCGGCCATGTCCACCCAGAGGGCACCCGACGCGATGCAGTCCAGCACCATCAACCCGCCGACCGCATGGGTCGCCGCGGCCACCGTACGGACGTAGTCGTCGGGCAGCAGGATGCCGGCCGCCGTCTCCACGTGGGCCGCGATGACGAGCGCGGGACGCTCCTTCTCGATGGCGGCCACCACCTCGTCGACCGGCGCCGGGGTCCAGGGGGCCTGCGTCTCGTCCGCGGTCTGCCGCGCCTGGCACACCGTGACCTCGGCCGGGATGCCGCCGGCCTCGAAGATGGCCGACCAGCGGTAGGAGAACAGGCCGTTGCGGACGACGAGGCAGCGCCGCCCCGTCGCCAGCTGGCGGGCGACCGCCTCCATCCCGTACGTGCCACCGCCCGGCACGACGGCGACGGTGTCGGCCCGGTAGGTGGTGCGCAGGACGTCGATGATGTCCTGCATCACGCCGACGAACCGCTTCGACATGTGGTTCAGGGAGCGGTCGGTGAAGACCACGGAGTACTCGAGCAGTCCGTCGGGATCGATCTCGGGGCGAGGCAGGGTCACAGCGGCAGACTGCCACAAGGGCCTACGGACGCCGTCACTGCCGCACACGCTGCGCTGAAGCCGACCGTGGTCGGAAAATGCCCAGCCCATGCCGCGTGTGAAGCGCAACAACCGACCGCGGTCGGAAAACGCACGCGATAGGGCTCACCGGGTGAGCCGCTGCTCGACTCACACGTTGAAGCGGAACTCCACCACGTCGCCGTCGGCCATCACGTAGTCCTTGCCCTCCAGCCGGACCTTGCCCTTGGCCTTGGCCGCCTGCATGGTGCCGGCCTCGACCAGGTCGTCGTACGACACGACCTCGGCCTTGATGAAGCCCTTCTGGAAGTCGGTGTGGATGACGCCGGCCGCCTCGGGGGCGGTGGCGCCCTTGGGGATGGTCCAGGCCCGCGACTCCTTGGGCCCGGCGGTCAGGTAGGTCTGCAGCCCGAGGGTGTCGAAGCCGACCCGGGCCAGCACGTCCAGACCAGGCTCGGCCACGTCCATCTCGGCCAGCAGCTCGCGGGCCTCCTCGGGCTCCATCTCCACCAGCTCGGACTCGATCTTGGCGTCCAGGAAGATCGCCTCGGCCGGGGCCACCAGCGCCCGCATCCGGTCCAGCAGGGCCTCGTCGGCCAGCTCGTCGGAGTCGCAGTTGAAGACGTAGATGAACGGTTTGGCCGTCAGCAGGAACAGCTCGCGCAGCGGAGCGAGGTCCAGACCGGCGGCGAACACCGTCCGGCCGCTGTCCAGCACCTGCTGCGCCTCCTTGAGCGCCTGCACCGTGGCCAGCTTGTCCTTGTTGATCCGGGCTTCCTTCTCCAACCGCGGCAGCGCCCGCTCCAGGGTCTGCAGGTCGGCCAGGATCAGCTCGGTGGAGATCGTCTCGATGTCGCTGCCGGGGTTGACCTTGCCGTCGACGTGGGTGACGTCGGGGTCCTCGAACACCCGCGTCACCTGGCAGATCGCCTCGGCCTCGCGGATGTGGGAGAGGAACGCGTTGCCCATCCCCTCGCCCTGGCTGGCCCCGCGGACGATGCCGGCGATGTCCACGAAGCTCACGGTGGCGGGCACCACGCGCTCGGAGGCGAACAGCTCGGCCAGCACCGCCAACCGCGCGTCCGGGACACCGACCACGCCGACGTTGGGCTCGATCGTGGCGAACGGGTAGTTCGCCGCCAGGACGTCGTTGCGGGTCAGTGCGTTGAAGAGGGTCGACTTGCCCGCGTTGGGGAGACCGACGATGCCGATGGTGAGTGCCACGGCGGACAAGCATATGGGCGTCCGCGGCACCCACCCGCCACGAACGCCGGTCGCTCCCCCTCAGACCGCGGCGAAGAAGGCGCCGATCCCCCGGCTCAGGGCCAGCGGGTCGGCCACCCCGGCCAGCTCCCGGGCCGAGTGCATCGACAGCAGCGGGATGCCCACATCGACCGTACGGATCCCGAGCCGGGTCGCGGTCAGCGGTCCGATGGTGCTCCCGCACGGCACCGCGTTGTTGGACACGAACTCCTGGGTCGACACCCCCGCCGCCCGACAGGCCCGCCGCCACAGCGCCGCTCCGACCGCGTCCGTCGCGTACCGCTGGTTGGCGTTGATCTTGAGCAGCGGGCCGGCGTTCAGCAGCGGGCGGTTGGCCGGGTCGTGCCGGTGGGCGTAGTTCGGGTGGACCGCGTGGCCGGTGTCGGCGGACAGGCAGACGGAGTCGGCCAGGGCCCGGTGGTGCTCGTCGGGGGTGGCTCCCAGCGCCGCCGAGAGGCGGCTGAGCAGGTCGGCGAGCACCGGACCGGCGGCACCGGACCGCGACTCGCTGCCGATCTCCTCGTGGTCGAACCCCGCGACCACGGTGATCAGGTCGCTGTCGGTGGTGGCGATCAGCGCGGTGACGGCCGCGTGCACGCTGGACAGGTTGTCCAACCGGCCCGAGGCCAGGAACTCCTCCGTCGGTCCGAACACCTCGGGCGGGGTCGTCGCGTACGCCGACAGGTCGGACCCGTCGATCTCACCGACCTCGCAGCCGGCCAGGACGGCGATCTGCTCCATGATCGTCAGATCGGGTCGGTTGACGCTCCACACCGGGGCCGTGTGCTGCTGCCGGTCCAGCTTGACGCCCTCGTCGTTCGCGGACCGGTCGAGGTGGATGGCCAGCTGCGGGATGCGCATGATCGCGTCGGTGCGGACCAGCCGCTGCTCGCCGCTGCGCAGCACGACCCGGCCGGCCAGCCCGAGCTCGCGGTCCAGCCAGGAGTTGAGCAGCGGACCTCCGTAGACCTCCATCCCGAGCTGCTGCCAGCCGGCGGCCCCGATGTCGGGCCGGGGCTTCAGGACGAAGCCGGGAGAGTCGGTGTGCGCCCCCACGACCCGGTACGGCGTGGTCGGCCCCGCGCCCGACGGGATCCGCCAGGCGAGCACCGCACCGTCCCGGACCAGCACGTAGCCCCCCGGGGTGGCGTCGAAGGCGTCCCGTTCGCCGACGACGGCGAAGCCCGCCCCGACCAGCCGCCGGGACACCTCGGCCGCGGCGTGGAACGAGGTGGGCGCCTCGGTCACGAAGGCGGCGAGGTCGCGGGCGTGCTCGAGGGGGGCGGTCATCGGTCCACCTTAGGATGCGGCGGTGACCCCGGGACGGCTGCCACTGCTGGACCGGGGCGCGGACTGGTTGGCCCGCCGGGTGCGGTGGTGGGTGGCCGTGCTGGGTCTGCTGCTGTTCGTCGGCTTCCTCGCGCTGGTGCTGCCGGCGCAGGCCGCCGCCGGGGAGTTCTACACCTCGCTCCGCCCGGCCCCGGACACCGAGCGCTGGTACGCCGCCGAGGACCTCTACACCGCGGCCGAGGCGTGGGGCGAGACCGGCCGGGCCGCGTACGTCCGCGCTCGGGTGACCTTCGACGTGGTCTGGCCGCTGGCGTACGGTCTCTTCCTGGTCACCGGCCTGACCTGGGCCTGGTCCACGGCCACCCGACCCGGGAGCCGTTGGCGCCGGACCGCGCTGCTCCCCGTGCTGGCGGTCGCCCTGGACTACGCCGAGAACGTCTGCACCGCCACCGTGGTGGCCCGCTACCCCACCCGCACCCCGGTCCTGGCCGAGCTGGCCCCGGTCGTCACCGCCGCGAAGTGGCTCAGCCTGTCCGCCTGCTTCCTGCTGCTGGCCGTCGGGCTGGTGGCCGCCCTGGTGGTCACGATCCGCCGCCGGGTCGGCTGAGCCGGCCCCCCCGGCCGAACCGAGCGCCGCGCGCCCGAGCCGGGGTCCGGCGCTTTGTCGGTGGCAGCGGGCAGGATCGCCGACATGGACATCACCACCACGGTCGCGCTGCTCGCCGGTGTGATCCTGGGCGCGGCCGGCGGCTACGCCGTCGCCGTGCTCGTCACCCGCGCCGGCCAGCAGACCGAGGCGGCGCGCGGCGACGCCGACGGGGCCCGGCAGGAGGCCTATCTGGCCCAGGCCCGGACCGAGGCCGCCCAGGCCCGCAGCGAGACGGCTCAGATCCGGGCGGAGTCGGCGCAGGCGCGGACCGACGTCGCGGAGGCCCGGGCGCTGGCGGCGGCGGCGCAGGCGGAGGCGGCGGAGGTGTCGGCGGCCGTCGCCCGGGCCGAGGCGGAGCGGGATGCGGCGGTCGAGCACGCCCGCGCGCTGGCGGCGGACCGGGAGCAGATGCTGGCCCAGTTCAAGGTGATGTCCAGCGAGACGATCGAGCGGCAGAGTGTGGCCGCCGATGCCCAGGCCGAGTCGCGGCTGAAGGCGACCGAGGCGCTGCTCGGCCCGGTCAAGGACACGTTGCACCGCTTCCACGACCGGCTGACCGAGGTGGAGAAGGAGCGGGTGGCCATCGCGGCCGACCTCCGCAGCCAGGTGCAGACCGTCCAGCAGACCGGTGAGCAGCTGCGGCGGGAGACCAAGGCCCTGACCACGGCCCTGCGCAAGCCGCAGGTCCGCGGGGCGTGGGGGGAGCTGCAGCTGCAGCGGGTGGTCGAGCTGGCCGGCATGGTGGAGCACTGCGACTTCGTCCGCCAGCACACCGACACCGCGGACGGCCGGGTCATCCGTCCCGATCTGCGGGTCGACCTGGCCGAGGGAAAGTTCGTCTACGTCGACGCCAAGGTGCCGCTGTCGGCGTTCCTGGACGCCCAGGAGACCGAGGACCCGCGGACCCGCGACGAGGCGATGACCCGGTTCGCCCAGAACGTCCGCACCCACGTCGACCAGCTCGGCGGCAAACGCTACTGGCAGTCCGGGGCCGGTACGCCGGAGTTCGTGGTGCTGTTCATGCCCAGCGAGGCCCTGGCCGCCGAGGCGTTCGCCATCCTGCCGGACCTGCACGCGTACGCGGCCGAGCGCGATGTCGTGCTGGCCACCCCGACCACGCTGATCGCCCTGCTCCGCGCGGTGGCGTACGGGTGGAAGCAGGCCAAGCTGGCCGAGAACGCGGCCGAGGTGCTGCAGCTGGGTCGGGAGCTGCACGACCGCCTGGGCACGCTGGGCAGCCGGTTCGACAAGCTGGGCCGCGCGGTGCGCGCCTCAGTGATCGCCTACAACGAGACGATCGCGACGATGGAGGGCCGGGTGCTGGTCAAGGCCCGCCAGCTCACCGAGCTGAAGGTCAGCAACGCCGACCTCAAGACGATGACCGCGGTGGACGACCCGGTCCGCCAGATCCAGGCCGCCGAGCTGGTGGAGGACGCCGTCCAGGTGGAGCCGATGGTGGGGCGGCAGACCCGTTCCCGTCGCCGGTCCGCGCTGCCCGAGTCCGACGAGCTGCGCCGCGCGGACCCGGAGCTGTTCGAGCTGGTCGAGGCGACCGGGGTGGTCGAGGGCGAGGACCAGGCCCGCTCGTCCTGAGCCGTGGGCATCCGCCGGGCCGACGGCGAGCGATCGGGTCCGACCGTGCTGCGCCGGGGCCGTCGGTCAGCTGCGGCGGGTCCGCCGGAGCAGGACCAGCCCGCCGGCCACCGCGGCCAGACCGCCCACCGCGAGCGGCAGGGCCGGACCACCGGTGTCGGCCAGTCCGTGGTCGACGCTCCTCGATGCCGGCGGCTTGGTCACCGCGACCCGCAGCCGGACGCCGTCGGTCACGTCGTCGGAGCTGGTCGTCGTCTGCCCGAAGGGCGGCTCGGCCCGGGCCGTCAGCTCGGTGCTGACCCGACCGCGTCGGGCGTCGGCGGCGGTCACCCGGTAGCTGCCGGAGCAGCTGATGCTGGCGCCGGGCGCCAGGGTGGCCCGGGCTGACGGCTCGCAGTCGAGGTCCAGGGCCCGCAGGCTGCTGGTGATCCGTGCGGCGGTCAGGGTGACGTTCCCGGTGTTGGTGGCCGTGCCGGTGTAGCGGAGGCGGTCGCCCCGGTCGGCGGTGCCGGTCGGGCTGACGGAGGCGCGCAGCGAGATCGAGGGCGACTGGTCGACGACCACGCGCGCGGCCGCGTTGGCCCCGACGTAGTCGATCTCCTCGGACTCCTCGACCGGGTAGCTGCCGAAGACGGTGGCGAAGTTGTAGATGTCGCCGAAGTCGAGGGCGGCCTGGGTGACGGTGAGTGTCGCCGTGCAGCTCAGCACCGCTCCGGCGGCGAGGCTCGCCCCGGCGGACGGGCAGGTGGTGCGCAGACCCTCGAGCTCGTCGGTGATGCCCACGTCGGTCAGCGGCACGGTGCCGTTGTTGGTGGCCCGGAACGTGTAGGTGACCACCTGGCCGACGCGGGAGACCCGGGACGGACTGACCGCCTTGCTCAACGCGATGCTGGCCCCCGCCACGGCCTGCACGGCCTGCTCCGGTGCTGCGGCCGACGCGGTCGGACCGGGCATGGCGAGAGCGTCGGCAGCCACCCGCGCCGCGGCGGTCGGGGTCGAGGTCGGGTCCTCGTGCGAGGGGCTGGACGACTCCTCAGGCGCGGACGGGCTGGGCGACTCCGAGGACGAGGGGCTGGCCGACTCCGACGGGGTCGGGGACGTGGCCGGCGACATGCTCTCGGTGGGGGACGCCGATGACGGGGGCGCGCTCGGCGACGGGGCCTCCCGCGTCGGGGCGGTGCTCGGTGTCGCTGCCGTGCTGGCGGCCGGCTGGGTCTCGGTGGTCGGATCTGGCGACGGGGTCGGATCGGCCGACGCCACCACCGGCAGCGCGACCAGGCCCAGGGTCACCGCCGCGGTCGCCAGCCCCGTCAGCAGACGGCGCGAGGACGATGTGGACACGGTGGGCTCCCTGATCCGGCTTCGGTGGCGACGCGCCGCTCGAGATCCCCCGACCGGACGCGCGAGCACGGTATCAGCGGTTTACAGCGTCGACCTAACGATCGACGGTGACCCTCGAGGTGAGGTTCAGTCGTTGATCGCGCCCTTGCGCAGGTCCCGGCGCAGCTCCGGCGGGAGGGCGAAAACCAGGTTCTCCTCGGTCAGCCGCTCCTCCGTCGCAGCCGGGAAACCCCGCGCCTCCAGGAAGTCGAGCACTCCACGGACCAGGTCGTCGGGCACCGACGCGCCGCTGGTGACCCCCACCGAGGACACCCCCGCCAGCCACGCCTCGTCGATCTCGCTGGCGTCGTCGACCCGGTACGAGGCTGTGGCCCCGGCCTCCAGCGCGACCTCGACCAGCCGTACGGAGTTGGACGAGTTCGCCGAGCCGACCACGATCACCAGGTCGCTGTGCGCCGCGATCTGCTTGACCGCGAGCTGCCGGTTCTGCGTGGCGTAGCAGATGTCGTCGCTGGGCGGATCCATCAGCAGCGGGAACTTCTCTCGCAGCTTGGTCACCGTGGCCAGGGTCTCGTCCACGCTCAGCGTGGTCTGGGAGAGCCAGGCCACCTTGCTCGGGTCGCGCACCTGGACGTCGGCCACGTGCTCCGGCGACTCGACCAGGGTGATGTGCTCGGGAGCCTCCCCGGCGGTGCCTTCGACCTCCTCGTGCCCGGCGTGACCGATCAGCAGGATCTCGCGGTCCTCGCGGGCGAAGCGCCGGGCCTCGTGGTGCACCTTGGTCACCAGCGGGCAGGTGGCGTCGATCGTCTTCAGCTGGCGGTCGGCCGCCTCCGCGTGCACGGCCGGGGACACCCCGTGGGCGGAGAAGACCACCGTCGCACCCGGCGGCACCTCCTCGAGCTCCTCCACGAAGATCGCGCCGCGGTCCTGCAAGTTCTCCACCACGTGCCGGTTGTGCACGATCTGCTTGCGGACGTAGACCGGCGCTCCGTAGGTGTCCAGGGCCTTCTCGACCGTGATGACGGCCCGATCCACCCCGGCGCAGTATCCCCGGGGCGCAGCCACCACCACTCGCTTGTCAGCCATGGCGCCAGTCTAGGTGCCGCTCCGGACTCCGGGTCGTCAGCGCGCGTGGTCGCCCGGGCCACCACCGACGCTGACAGGTCGGGGTGTCGGGGGTGACCAGTAGCCTTCA
>JBMDXL010000413.1:0-1543 GCA_048594465.1 Microlunatus sp.
CCGCCCACCCCTGCGCGGGCTCCGCCTCGACCGGCGGGGCGGCGGCCGCGCGCCGCAGCATCGCCTCGGCCCGCAGCTGCAGCTCACGGGGGCTGAAGGGCTTGAGCAGGTAGTCGTCGGCGCCGGCCTCGAAGGCGGCGATCACGTCGTCGTCGGTCGACCTCGAGGTGATCATGATCAGGTACGTCTGGCTGAACTCCCGCAGGCGACGCAGCGCGTCCAACCCGTCCATGCCCGGCATCGAGACGTCCATGGTCGTGAGGACCGGCGCGTGGCGGCGGACCGCCTCGACCGCCTCGACGCCGTCGCTGGCGTGTACCACCTGGAAGCCGACGCTGCTCAGCACGACGTCGATCAGGTCGGTGATGTCCGGGTCGTCGTCGGCGATGACGGCGGTCAGCGGCGTCCCCATGCCCCGACGCTACCGCGACGCGGTCCCACCGCTCGGGCGAACGGCGCAACCGCTCCGCGCGCCGTCCGACCGCGGGTCAGCGGAGGAGGTCGGCGCTCCACACCCCGCGGACCGTGCGGGACGCGACCAGCAGCCACGCCGCGACCAGTCCGGCGTACAGCAGCACCGAGACGACCGTGAAGAAGTGCAGCCCGGTCGCGTCCGCGATGCCCGCGGTGCCGGTGACCACTGTGCCGAGGGGGAAGGTGAAGGACCACCAGGTGAGGGCGAAAGGCATCCCTCGCCGCGCGGTCCGCAGCGTGATGGCGGCCGCGATCACCAGCCAGAGCATCGCGAAGCCCCAGACCGGGAAGCCGTAGACCATCCCGAAGCCCCGGAACACGTCGCCGTACGGCGCCTCGAGCACACTCGGCCCCTCCTCGCCGAGCAGGTGGGCCGCGGTGACCGACTGGCCGAGCCAGCCGAGGACGATCCACAGGGTCGGCACGGTCGTGGCCGGGGGCGTGTCGTGGTGGGTCATCCGCGACCAGATCAGGCTGGTGACGAAGATGCTGGCCAGCAGCGTGAGGCCGAACATGGCCCAGCAGATCGCGAACGCGGTCTCGCGCCACTGGCCCTCCGGCAGGTGGGGAAGGAGGAAGGCGCCGGTGGCCGCGCTGACCATCGGGGGGACCACCGGCATGAGCCAGCCACCGAAGGCGTCCTCCGCCTCGTAGGTGCGGTGGACGAACACCTGGTAGGGCAGTGCGGCGGCGGTGAAGAGGCCGAGCGCCGTGCCCGCGGTCCACAGCACCGCCGAGACGCCGACGGCCGCGGACTGGCCGATGAGGTGGTGACCGACCAGCAGGGCACCGGCTCCCACGGTCATCAGCGCCATCGCGGGAGCGCCGTAGAAGTGGCCCATCACAGGGTCGCCGAACCAGGCCCGGGCCTGCTGGCCGTGACGGAGCCAGTGGAGCCCGAACACCAGACCCACCCCGAGGAGCAGCACGGCGGTGAGGACCCAGACGGCCACGGCGAAGCCGGTGAGCAGGGGCCACTCGACCGGGAGGGACGCCGCTGCGTTGGCGACGATCCCGGTGCCCATGACCGAGGCGAACCAGTTCGGCCCGACCCTGCCCAGTGCGGGCT
>JBMDXL010000414.1:0-2184 GCA_048594465.1 Microlunatus sp.
ACGAGAGCATCGTCGGGAAAATCGAGCCGCACCAGGTCGCCGCCGAGCAGCAGGTCACGGTGCTCGGTGTAGAAGGCGATCCACTCGGCCAGTTCGGCCAGGTCGGCAGCGCTCGCGCGGCGGAGGTCCCACTCGATGCCCAGGTGACCGAAGACCGCTGTCGCGGCCCGGTAGTCCAGGTCGTGCGTCCGACCGGTGGTGTGCGACTCACCTGAGGCGATGTGGGCCCCCATCAGCTCCGGCGGGATCAGCTGGGTGGTCCAGCGGTGCATCTCCTGCCGCTCGTGCGGGTCGATGCAGTCCGACACCCAGACCCGCTCGGTGCGCTCCAGCACCCCGAGGTCCACCCGGGCGCCGCCGGAGGAGCAGGACTCGATCTCCAGCCCCGGGAACGCGGCCTTGATCTCGTCGACCAGCCGGTAGAAGGCCAGCGTCTGCTCGTGCACGCCGGGTCGGCCGCCGGGCTGGGTGTCGGCGTCGACCAGGTCACGGTTGTGGTCCCACTTGATGTAGTCGATCCGGTACTCGGTCAGGATGGCGAAGATCGCGTCCCGGATGTAGGCGTAGCAGTCGGGGAGACCGAGGTTGATCACCTGCTGGAAGCGGGACTCGACCGGCAGCCGGTCCCCGGTGGCCATCACCCACTCGGGATGGGCCCGGGCGGTGTCGGAGTCGATGTTGATCATCTCCGGCTCGAACCACAGGCCGAACTCCATCCCGAGGTCCTTCACCTTGTTGACCAGCGGGTGCAGCCCCTTCGGCCACACGTCCGCCGACACGGTCCAGTCGCCCAGACCCGAGTGGTCGTCGCGGCGGGAGCCGAACCAGCCGTCGTCCAGCACGTAGCGCTCCACGCCCAGCGCGGCCGCCCGCTCGGCCAGGTCGACCAGCCGGTCGAGGTCGTGGTCGAAGTACACCGCCTCCCAGACGTTGATGGTCACCGGACGGTCGGTGCTCGGGTGGTTCGGCCGCGCCCGCAGGAACCGGTGGAAGCGGCGCGCGACCTCGTCCAGACCACGGCCGTAGGAGCCGTAGAGCCACGGCGACGCGTACGACTCCCCCGCCGCCAGCACCACCTCCCCGGGCAGCAGCAGCTCGCCGCCGCCCAGCACCTGCTCGCCGGTGGACAACCGCTCCGCGTAGTGCACGTGGTTGCCGGACCAGCCGGTGTGCACCGCCCAGATCTCCCCACCGCCGAACGAGAAGCCGGGGCTGCCCGCGTGCAGCACGGTGGCCGCGTCCGCGCCGGTGCGGCCCTTGCGGTTCTCCCGCAGGTGGATGCCGGTCTGCAGCGGGCTGCGCTGCGCAACCCGCTCCTTGCCCCACCGCCCGCACATGTCCAGCAGCTCCCGCGCGACGGGCGGCACCGGCAGGGCGGGGGTCAGGGACTGGACCTCGTACGGCTCGGTGCCGGTGTTGGTCACCGCGGCCCGCACCCGCAGCAGCCCGCCGGCTGTCAGCTCGATGGTGACGGTGACCGCGAGACCGGCCACCTCGTCGGCGGCGTCCACCTCGATCGTGGTCGGTCCGTCGGTGGCGAGCAGGCTCCCGTCGGTGTCGACGGTCTGCTGGTCGACGCGCAAGGCGGTGGTGGTCATCTTCGGGGACCAGTCCCGGCCCGCGCGGGACCCGGCCAGACCCGGTCGCCCCAACCAGCCCGTCCAGTGCTCCGGCAGCACGGCCAGGTGGACGGGCTCGTCGCTGATGTTCGCCGCGCCCGGGAAGTCGGCGGCGCGCACGGTGGCCGCCGCGTCGGCGGTGCTGAGCTCGCCGAGGTCGGTCCCCCAGTACGGGACCGACGGCAGCCGCCCGCCGGTGACGTCGACCAGAGCCGACACCCCCTCGGTGCGCAGGAGGACGTAGGCGTTGACAGGCACGGTGTTCCTTTCGAGCAGGCAGAAGGGGCCGAACGGGCTGAGCGCCCGGAGACGTGAGTCTCCGAGCGCTCAGCGGTGGTGCTGGAGCGGTCGGGCCTAGGTCTTGGAACCCGACAGCGCGATGCCCTCGACGATCTGCCGCTGGGCGATGATGAAGATGATCAGGAACGGCACCGCCGCCAGGGACGTCGCCGCCATCAGGCCGACACAGTCGGAGGAGTAGGCACCCTTGAACTGCGCCACCCACAGCGGCAGAGTGAACAGGCTGTCGGTGATGATGAAGATCAACGGTGCCAGGAAGTCGTTC
>JBMDXL010000415.1:0-5120 GCA_048594465.1 Microlunatus sp.
ATCCGCGATCACCGGACCGGTGCCGGGGACGATGTCGAGGTCGACCCCGGCCGCCTTGAGCGGGACCATGATGTCGGAGTAGAAGATGGCGGCGTCCACGCCGTAGCGCCGGACCGGCTGCAGGGTGATCTCGGTGACCAGATCGGGCCGGGCGCAGCTGTCCAGCATCGAGATGCCCGTCCGCACCTGCTTGTACTCCGGCAGCGACCGACCGGCCTGCCGCATGAACCAGACCGGGACCCGGTCGTCGTCCTGGCGTCGGGCGCAGGCGGCCAGGAAGGGACTGGGAGCGGGACTCGGGGCGGCGGCTGACACCCCACGATCCTTCCACGCGCGCGGGGCGGGCCCTCCCGGCGCGTCGCAGCCGGGCGATGTCGGTGCCGCCGCTTACGCTCGACGGGTGCCAGCCAACTCCGACGTGGCCCCGGCCCCGACCCCCTTCCAGCGGGCCGCCCACGACCTCCTCCACGCGGCGTGGCGTCCCGAGCTGTTGGTCGAGGAGATACCGGCGCCCCAGAAGATCGCGCCCTTCGCGGCGGCGGTCAGTGCGGACGTGCTGGTGGGGGGCGAGGACGTCGGCGCCGGTCGCCTGGTCCTGCTGCACGACCCGGCCGGCAACGCCGCCTGGCAGGGCACCTTCCGCTGCGTGACGTTCGCCCGCGCCGAGGTCGATCCCGAGATGGTCAGCGACCCCCTGCTGGCCCAGGTCGGCTGGTCCTGGCTGCTGGACGCCCTGACCGGGCACGGGGCGGAGTTCGTGGCACCCAGCGGCACGGTCACCTCCGTCTCCAGCGAGTCCTTCGGCGGCATGGCCGACGAGGAACCACGGGCGGAGGTCGAGGTGCGGGCCTCCTGGACCCCGGTGCTGGTCGAGGGCAGCGGACTGACCGCCCACGTGCAGGCCTGGGGTGAACTACTGTGTACGACGGCGGGTCTGCCCCCGCTGCCGGCCGGGGTGGTCGCCATCCCCGCCCGACGACACGCGCACAAGAGCCCTCATCGAAGCCCACGGAGACGGTGACCGACTACTCAGCAGCCACGGACGTCGAGACCGACCCCGCCGCTGAGTCCGCGTCCGA
The DNA here is from genome assembly GCA_048594465.1 of Microlunatus sp. GTDB lineage: Bacteria > Actinomycetota > Actinomycetes > Propionibacteriales > Propionibacteriaceae > Microlunatus. Next base: position 1,080 of record JBMDXL010000415.1, read on the forward strand.
GGTCCCCCTCCTGACGGCGCCCGCCGACGGCACCCCCGCGGTGGTCTGCACCGCTGATCGGCTCGAGGCGACCATCGCAGCCCTGGCCGCGGGCACCGGTCCGCTGGCGGTCGACGCCGAGCGGGCCCACGGCTTCCGTTACACCCAACGCGCCTACCTGCTGCAGCTGCGTCGCGCCGGCGCGGGGACCCACCTGATCGACCCGATCGCCTTCGACGGCACGACCGCGCTGGCCGAGCTGGGGGCGGTGCTGAGTGACGCCGAGTGGATCATCCACGCGGCCAGCCAGGACCTGCCCTGCCTCCACGAGGTCGGGATGACGCCGACCCGGCTGTTCGACACCGAGCTCGCCGCCCGACTGCTCAACTACCCCCGGGTGGCCCTGGGCACGATGCTCGAGGAGCTGCTCGGTGTCCGGCTTCTCAAGGAGCACTCCGCCGCGGACTGGTCGACCCGACCGCTGCCCGCCGAGTGGCTGACCTATGCGGCCCTGGACGTGGAGCTGCTGGTCGAGCTGCGCGACATCCTGGCCGACCAGCTGGCCACCGCCGGCAAGGACGTCTGGGCGGCCGAGGAGTTCGCCGCCCTGGCTGCGGGCGCGAGCACCGTGGCCGAACCGCGCACCGATCCGTGGCGGCGCACCTCCGGCATCCACCGGGTCCGGACCCGGCGCGGTCTGGCGTACGTGGCCGAGCTCTGGCACGTCCGCGACGAGATCGCCCGGGACAGCGACCGCGCGCCGTCCAAGATCCTGCCCGACGTGGCCATCGCCGAGCTGGCCGCGGTGGACCGACCGGACCGGACCGCGATCCACCGGATCGCCGGCTTCCAGCGACGGCAGGCCCGCCGCTACCTGGCCGACTGGGTGGCCGGACTGGAGCGGGTGGCCGCACTCGGCGACGCGGCACTGCCGCCGATGCACATCCCCAGTCCCGGCCCGCCGCAGCCGCGCCTGTGGGCGACCAAGGACCCGGTCGCGGCCAAGCGGCTGACCCGGGTGCGGGAGGTGCTGACCGCCCTCGCCGGTGAGCACGAGCTGCCGGCCGAGAACCTGCTGACCCCCGACTACGTCCGGCGGCTGGCCTGGTCGCCGCCCGACCCGCTGACACCCGAGGCGGTCGACGCCACCCTGGCCGCGCTCGGGGCCCGGCCGTGGCAACGGCGGCTGACGGTGCCCGGACTCACCGGGGCGCTGGCCGACTGATCTCAGTCGGCTCGTCCAGGCGACGCCAGCCGCGTCCCCCGTGCCAGTGCCCGCCGCTCTCCAGCTGCTCGAGCACCGCGCGCTCCAGCCGGGACCGCCGTGGGTAGTCCGCCAGCGGCCGGGTCGGGTCCTCGAAGACGAAGATCATCGTGGCCTCGTCGGCCGGCTCCGCGTCGCGGACCACGGTGAACAACCGCTGGAACCCGACGATGTTGGACGTCTCGGGCAGGCGCTCGGCCAGCACCGGGTCCAGCAGCCAGGAGTGGCAGACGAGGTAGCGCGGCGACTCGTCGGCGAAGTGCCGGGGGAAGAACTCCGCGGCCCGGGTCAGCGACCGCCGGCAGGCGGTGAGGTCCATCGGCCCCGAGTAGCGCGGGATGTGCACCTCCAGGCAGGGTTCGCCGGGCCGGGCCTCCAGCCCGTGCTCCCCCATCACCCGCGCGACCGTGCCGCCGAGACGCGCCCGGTTCACCTGGAGCCGTCCCAGGTCGTACAGCTGCCCGGTCAGGTGCAGGGCCACCCAGCCGAGGTCGTCGAACCCGAGCCGACCGTGCCGCCGGTGGTGGACCGCCACGTTGCGTCCGATGTCGACCAGCGTCCGCCACGTCGTGTCCTCGGGGACGCCCCGCTCGCGGTGGTAGGCGCGCGTGTGCGGGACGGTCAGCAGCGCCACCAGCAGAGCGAAGTAGCCGGGCGGGTCCACCACGTCGGCGGTGACCGGAGGCAGGTCCGGCAGCGGGTCGGTCCGGCCCATGGCCGCCACCAGCACCGACACCTCCAGCCGGAGCAGGTCCGCCGCCGGTCCCGCCCGGAGGCGGTCGGCGGCGGACAGCAGCCCGTTCAGGTCGTCGAACGGGACGGCCACCTCCAGCGCCCGGGTCAACAGCTCCTCGGTCGGCGGGATCGTGACCGGCACCTCGGCCACGTCCAGCTCGAGCAGTCGCTGCAGGGCGGGCCGGTGATCCTCCGGCACCAGGTCGGCGAAGCGCGTCACCGCCGGAGTCTGTCAGACCCCCGACCGTGCAGAGCGAGGTGACGGCGGTGCCCCGTGGCCCTCATGATCACCGCCAGCCAGATCAGCCCCCAGAGCAGGAACGGCGCGTGCAGCAGCACCGAGGCCACCACCAGACCGACCAGCAGCACCGGCAGCAGCCCCAGCGCGTACGCCCACGGCGGGGGGCCGCCCGGTCGCGGCCCCTCGACCGGGGCGGGAGCAGGTCGCGGTGCCGCGGGCAGGTCGGCGAACAACGGCGTCAGGTCGGTGGTGTACCGGGCCCGCATCGCCAGGTCGGCCCGCTCGTCGAACTCGTCCCGGTCGAGCCGTCCCGCGGCGAAGTGGTCCCCGAGCGCGGACACGGCCGTGTCGCGCTCCGCGTCACCGATCCGGACCGGTGTGTCACTCTCCACCCGGACCTGCGGTCCCTGCGGTCGGGGTGGCAGCGGCCCCCACCAGACCTGGAGCGGACCGGTCATCGCCGGTCCTGGTCGGCGTCGGTCGGACTCGACCCGGTCGACTCCTCGCCGTCGGCGAGGATCCCGTAGAGGGTCTTGCGGAGCTCGACCACCGCGTCCTTGGCCGCGGCCTGCTGCTCCGGGCTGCCGACCGCCATCACCTGCCACATCGCCGCTGCGACCTGTCCGAGCATCGGCCGGAGGTCACCGTCGGTCTCGGTGTCGCTCATCGCCGCCCACGGTGCAGCCATCTCGTCGGGGTGGCCGGCGACGTAGCTGCGTCCCTCGTCGGTCAGGGCGTACGCCTTGCGCCCGCCGTCCTCGGTCTGGACCACCAGACCCTCGTCCTCCAGCTGCTGCAGCGTCGGGTAGATCGAGCCGGGGCTGGGCTTCCACGCCCCGCCGGTGCGCTCGGCGATCTCCTGGATCACCTGGTAGCCGTTGCGGGGTGCGTCGGACAGCACCGACAAGATGGCCGCCCGGACGTCACCGCGGCGGGCCTTCGGGCCACGCGGGCCGCGCGCCCACGGCGGGCCACCGTGACCGGGACCCCCGAAGCCAGGACCCCCGAAGCCAGGGCCCCCGAAGCCAGGACCGAAGCCCCAGCCGTGACCCGGTCCCCGGCGGGTCTGCGCCTTGCCCGTCATCTCCGCCCAGACGTGGCGGAGCCGCCGTTCGAGCTCCGTGGTGTCGCCGCAGTCGGATCCGAACCGGAGCCACGGGGCGCCCATCGCGTACGTTCCCATCGAAAGTCCTCTCGTCGTCACGTGCCGATAGTCAACGATATATCGGGATAGGTCACGACCCAAGGGTGCCGCATCTTGTTACTCGTGAGTAATATGACGCCATGCCTCGTCAGTCTCGCGATGTCGTCTTCGTCGACGGCGTCCGCACCCCCTTCGGAAAGGCCGGGTCGCTCTACAGCGAGACCCGGGCCGACGACCTGGTGGTCAGCTGCCTCCGCGCGCTGCTGCGCCGCCATCCCGAGCTCCCGCCCGAGCGGGTGGACGAGGTGGCCATCGCGGCCACCACGCAGATCGGGGACCAGGGTCTGACCATCGGTCGCACGGCCGCCCTGCTGGCCGGGCTGCCTCGTTCGGTCCCGGCTACGCGATCGACCGGATGTGTGCCGGAGCGATGACAGCGGTCACCACCACCGCGTCCGGGATCGCCTTCGGGGCCTACGACGTCGCCATCGCCGGCGGCGTGGAGCACATGGGTCACCACCCGATGGGTGAGGGCATCGACCCCAACCCGCGGATCGTGGCCGAGAAGATCGTCGACCCGTCGGCCCTGGTGATGGGCTCGACGGCGGAGAACCTGCACGACCGGTTCCCCGGCATCACCCGCGAGCGGTCCGACGCGTACGCCCTGCAGAGCCAGCA
>JBMDXL010000416.1:0-4575 GCA_048594465.1 Microlunatus sp.
GGACGCCTTCGGTGACATGGACTTCAAGGTCGCGGGCACCAAGGACTTCATCACCGCCCTGCAGCTGGACACCAAGCTCGCCGGCATCCCGGCCTCGGTGCTGGCCCAGGCGCTGACCCAGGCCAAGGACGCCCGGCTCACCCTGCTCGAGGTGATGGCCGAGGCCATCGACGTCCCCGACGAGATGAGCCTGTTCGCGCCGCGGATCATCACGGTGAAGATCCCGGTCGCCAAGAGCGGCGAGGTCATCGGCCCGCAGGGCAAGGTGATCAACCAGAGCCAGGACGACACCGGTGCCGACATCAGCATCGAGGACGCCGGCACCATCTCCCTCGGGGCCGACTCCGGTGAGAAGGCCGAGGCCGCGCGGGCGATGGTCAACGCCATCGCCAACCCGACGATGCCGGAGAAGGGCGAGCGCTACCTCGGTACGGTCGTCAAGATCACCGCCTTCGGCGCGTTCGTCTCGCTGCTGCCCGGCAAGGACGGCCTGCTGCACATCTCCAAGCTGCGTCCGCTGGCCGGCGGCGCGCGGGTGGAGAACGTGGAGGACGTGGTCAGCGTCGGTCAGAAGATCCAGGTGGAGATCAACGAGGTGGACGACCGCGGCAAGCTGTCGCTCATCCCCGTGGTCGAGGAGACCGCTGCTGTCTGAGACAGCTGAGGAGGCCGGTCGCTCATCGAGCGGCCGGCTTTCTCGTCCCCTGGGGGCGGTCTCCGGCCCGCGTGCCTACCGCAGCGGGGAGATCCGGCGGACCACGCTGCCCAGCGGTCTGCACGTGGTGACCGAGGAGATGGCCAGCAGCCGGGCCTTCTGCGTCGGGTTCTTCGTCCGGGTCGGGTCCCGGCAGGAGAGCAGTCGGCTGCACGGCGCCTCGCACTTCCTCGAGCACGTCCTGTTCAAGGGGACGCCGCGGCGCACGGCCGAGGAGATCTCGTACGCCGTCGAGTCGGTCGGCGGGGAGCTGAACGCGTACACGGCCAAGGAGCACACCTGCTTCCACGCGCGGGTGCTGGCCGACGACACCACCCTGGTGGTCGACGTGCTGTCGGACATGATCACCGACTCGCTGCTGCTGGGCCGCGACATCGACGCCGAGCGCGACGTGATCATGGACGAGATCGCCATGCACCACGACGATCCCGGTGAGGTCGCGGCCGATCTGGTGACCTCGGCGGTCTTCGGTGATCACGGTCTGGGTCGGCCCGTGATCGGCTCCGCCCACAGCATCACCACCCTGCGCCGGAACCAGGTCGACGCCTACTGGCGCCGGCACTACCGGCCGAGCGAGATCGTGGTGGCGGCCGCCGGAGCGGTCGACCACGACCGGCTGGCGGAGCAGCTGGGATCGGTCGGTGTGTTCGGTGAGCGCGCCCGGTCGCCGCGCCGGGTGCCTCGCCCGTCGGCGCCCACCGTGGTCCGGGGCGGCCCGCGGGTGGTCACCGCGGTCCGGGACTCCGCGCAGGTGTCGGCCATCCTGGCCGCCGCCTGCCCCGGGATGTTCGACGAGCGCCGCTACGCCCTCGGGCTGCTGTCGCTGGTGCTGGGCGGCGGGATGTCGTCGCGGCTGTTCCTGGAGGTCCGGGAGCGGCGCGGGCTGGCGTACTCGATCGAGGCGGGGGAGAGCGTCTACAGCGACGCCGGGCTCTTCTCCATCGACTGGCAGTGCGCCCCGGAGCGGTTGACCGACATCCTCGACGTGGTCCGTCGGGTGACCGGCGAGCTGGCCGGGACCGGCCTCGACGACCGCGAGCTGACCCAGGCCAAGGCGCAGCTGCGGGGCCAGACGATCCTCGGCTACGAGGGACCCAACGCGCGGATGAGCCGGCTGGGCGGCAGCGCGGTGAGCGGGGAGGAGCGTCCCCTGGAGGAGCACCTGGCCCGCTACGACGCGGTCACCGCCGAGCAGGTGCAGGAGATGGCGCAGCAGCTGTTCGCCGCCGGACCCGTGCTGGGGGTGGTCGGTCCCAAAGTCGGCCGACGCCAGCTGGAGTCCGTGCTCGACCGCTGGTGATCACCCGCCGGATCCCGGTCGGCGGGCGGTGCGACGCCGGTAGGTTGGAGGGGCCGGCGGGGTGATCACGCCGTCGGACGTCGGAGGTGTGGAGGGCAGATGGTGGACCGGATCAGCGTGGGCGTGTTCGGGGCCGCCGGGCGGATGGGTGCCGAGGTGTGCCGGGCCGTCGAGGCGGCACCCGACCTGGACCTGGTGGCCCGGTTGGACGTGGGCGATGACCGTACGCCGGCGGCCTCGGCCCAGGTGATGGTCGACTTCACCCACCCCGACGCCGTGCTGGACAACCTCGCGTGGTGCGTCGAGCACCGGGTGCACGCCGTGGTGGGGACGACCGGCTTCACCGAGGACCGGCTCGCGCAGCTGCGCCGGGACCTGGAGGACGCGCCCGGGGTGGGGATCGTGGTGGCCGCCAACTTCTCGGTCGGCGCGGTGCTGATGATGCACTTCGCCGAGCAGGCCGCCCGGTTCTACGAGAGCGTCGAGATCATCGAGCTGCACCACCCGGACAAGGCCGACGCCCCGTCGGGGACGGCCACCACCACCGCCCGACGGATCGCCGCCGCGCGCGCGGACGCGCAACGACCGCCCAGCCCCGACGCCACCACCCAGGAGGTGCCCGGGGCCCGCGGCGCCGACATCGCGGGCGTGCGCGTGCACGGGGTCCGGCTGCGCGGTCTGGTGGCCCACCAGGAAGTCCTGTTCGGCGATCCGGGGGAGACCCTGACCGTGCGTCACGACTCCTTCGACCGGGTGTCCTTCATGCCCGGTGTGCTGGCCGCCGTACGGGCCGTGGTCGACCGACCCGGCCTGACCATCGGCATCGACGACCTGCTGGCTCTCGGCGGAGGAGCACGCCGCCGGGTCCGCCCGGGCTCGGACCCGAGAACCCGCGGCGCCCCGACTTCGTGGCCCCCGGGTCCGCCGACCCCCTACGGCCGCCGGCCGGCCCCGCCGACGTCACGCAGGTGCAGCCGGCCGGCTACCCGCCCGTGCGGCCGCCGGCCGACCCGACCCGGGTGCTGCCGGCCGCGGGTGGCACCACCGTCCAGCCCGCACCCCCCGCCGACGCGTACGCGGGCGGAGGACGCTCTTCGGGCACCCCGCGGTCGCGCACCGTGATGATCGCCGTGATCAGCGTGCTGGCCGTGCTGGCGGTGCTGATCGCCGGCGACCGGGTGGCCAACGCCGTCGCCCAGAACGTGCTGGCCAGCCAGCTCCAGTCCGAGCTCGGCACCCCGACCAAGCCCGACGTCACCATCGGCGGCTTCCCGTTCGTCACCCAGGTGCTGGGGGGCTCGTTCTCCTCCGTCCGGGTGACGGCCAGCGACGCGACGCTGCAGAGCGCGGGCCAGACCGTCCCGGTGGCGAACCTCGACGTGACCCTGAGCCAGATCACCGCCACCGACCGCTTCCGCACCGTGGTGGCCGGTCGGGGCGAGGCGTCGGCCCTGCTCGACTGGTCCGGAGTCAGCGCCCTGGCCGGCCAGCAGATCAGCTACGTCGCCGACGACCGGATGCGGATCGACTTCTCCGTGCCGATCGGGCGGCTGTCCATCGACGGCTACCTCACCGGACGTCCGCAGCTCGACGTGGACGCCCAGACGATCACCGTGGTCGATCCCGAGGTCAGCGTGGCCTCGGTCGACGTGCCGCAGGCGGTGGTCGATGCGGTGTCCCGCATCGTCCTGCGCCCGTTCCCGATCGAGAACCTCCCGTACGACATCGCGGTGACCGGTCTGACGGTCCAACCCGACGGTGTGCTGCTGACCGGCACCGGCCGGGACATCCCGGTCCGCGGCGGCTGAGCTCTCCCGGGCTTGCACCGCCATCGACTGGTGACCTGCGGTTGCTTGACGGGCGGCGAAGCAGCCGCTGCTCACCAGTGGATGGCCGATCCGGGGACGGGCCGCGGCTGTGGTCAGACCGGTCGGCGAGCCACGGCGAGCACCCGCTGCAGACTCGGCGCCAGCGGCAGCAGCTCCTCGGCTTCTCTGCGCAGCTCCTCGAGTCCGGCGTCCCCGCCCGGATCGAGGTCGAGGGCGGTGGTCCACAGCGCGACCTCGGTCGCCGACCAGGCCGGTCGTTCCTGGACGGACACCTCGACGAAGCCCTCGGCCCGGAGGTCCCGGTGCAGGTCCATCCGACGGAAACGCTCCGGCAACCGGTCGTGGGACCGGCTCGGCTGCCAGGAGGAAATGATCACCGGGGCATCCGGGGCCAGGAGACGACGGCACTCGGCCAGTGCCTCGGGCACGGAGACGGCGAACTGCAGGGCGTCCAGGCAGATGACTGCCGACGCCGTCCCCGCGGGCAGCCCGGTCGCGGCCAGATCGGCCCGGTGGAACGTCGCCCGGTCCGCCCAGCCGACGGCGGCCGCGTCGGCGGCGGCTCCCCGAAGTGCGGTCGTGGAGAAGTCCACGCCGATCAGCCGGGCGCCGGTCTCCCGGACCAGCGCCAGGCTGTGACCGGCCCGACCGCAGCCCAGGTCGACCAGCGTGTCGGCGTCTCCGAGATCGAGCAGTCCGGCGATCTCGGCCAGCCCGGCCCCGCCCACGTA
>JBMDXL010000417.1:0-5936 GCA_048594465.1 Microlunatus sp.
GGCGACATCTACTTCTTCACCATGGCCCCCTCGCCCAAGACCGAGCAGGTCGCCGCCGACTCCCACGTCAATGTCAGCCTGCAGTCCGGCGACGACTACCTGTCGGTCGCCGGCACCGCGTCGGTGAGCCGGGACCAGGCGCTGATCGACGAGCTGTGGAACAAGCATGCCGAGGCGTGGTTCGAGCAGGGTCGTCAGGACCCGTCGGTCGCGCTGCTCAAGGTGCATGCGGACTCCGCCGAGTACTGGACCATGGACGACCCGAAGCCGATCGCCCTGATCAAGTACGCCAAGGCGATGATCAGCGGCGGCCAGCCCGACGTGGCCACGAACCGGACCGTCGAGCTCTGAGGTCCGGCTCCTCCGGACCGACCGCTTGACCTCGCCCCAGGGGCGAGCTCCAGAGTGGGGTCATGACCACGACCCGACCGCCGAGCGGTGATCGACTGATCACCGCCGGCCGGTTCGCCCAGGAGACGCTGCTGTCGGCCAAGGCCCTGCGCATCTACGCGGACCGCGGGTTGCTGCCGCCCCGGTGGGTGGACCCGGCCAACGGGTACCGCTACTACGCCGACGACCAGATCCGGACGGGCTGGCTGATCGCCCTGCTGCGGTCGGCCGACCTGTCGCTGGACGCCGTCGCCGACATCGTCGGGGCGTCAGCGACGGAGCGTCCGCTCCGGCTGGAACGGGCGGTCGACGCCGCCCGGCAGCGGGCCGAGGTCAACCTGACCGTGCTCGACCGGGCCCGGCACCAGCTGCGAGGGGAGTCCATGATGTCCGAACCGTCCACCCGTCTCGAACCCGACCGGGCCGTGCTGAGCGTGCTGCGGCGGATGCGCCCCGACGAGATGGACCGGGTGATCACCGAGCAGGCCCGTCGGCTGCGGGCGATCGCGGGCGCCGCCGGTCTGACCGTGACGGGGGACGCCTTCGGCATCTTCCACGCCCCGGTCACCGACGAGTCCGACGGACCGCTGGAGATCGTGGTCCCGGTCGACGAGCTGCTGGCACCCGATGTCGACCAGCCCGATGCCGACGTCCGCAGCTACCGGCTGGCCGGGGGACGGGTCGCGGAGCGCCTGACCGAGGGCCACGAGACCGACTTTCCCGACATCCTGGCCCGCTACGACGAGGTGCACGCCTGGATCACCGCGAGCGGGCGGACCCCGGTCGGCCCGCCGCGGGAGATCTGGCACAACGCGCCGAGCGACCCCGAGCCGCTGCGGCTCACCATCTCCTGGCCGTACGCGACGGTCTGAGGCTCAGCCGCGGGCGATCGCCCAGCCGTGCGCGGCGACGTGGTGGGGCTGGTCGGGGTGGCTGGTCTCGAGCACCTCGGCTCCCTCGGGGAACCCGGCGGCCTGGTCGCCCAGGTTGAGCACCAGCGTCAGCGGGGGCTCACCGGTCGCCTCGTCCCTGGCCGTGGCGTGGATCTGCAGATAGGTGTTGCTGACGTCGCTGGTCTCGATCCGGGCGTCGGTCAGCCAGGGCGTCCGACGGCGGAAGGCGATCAGTCGCCGGTAGAGCTCCAGGACACCGGCGTTGGTGTCGGCGACCTGGTCGGGCTGATCGGGCATGGTCGGCCGGATGGCGTCGTCGCCGCCCAGCCGCTGCTCCTTGACCCCGGCCAGCCCCAGCTCGTCGCCGTAGTACAGGCAGGGGATGCCGGGCAGGAACAGCAGCAGGGCGATCGCGTGCCCCCAGTGCCTCCGGTCGCCGATCTGGCTTGCCACCCGGGTCGTGTCGTGTTTGTCCAGGAAGGTGAACGGCACGATCCGCTCGCACAGCTCGGCGTGTCGGCCCAGGGTGTGCTCGAGCTCGTAGAAGTTCTGGTTCTCGACCGAGGACCACATCGCCTTCCACAGCTCGTACTGGGTGATGCTGTCCAGACCGGCGGTCGCGGCGTAGCCGGCGTAGTCGCCGTGGATCATCTCGCCCAGGAACCACGCGTCGGCGAACCGCTCGCGCACGGCCGGGATGACGGTGCTCCAGAAGTCGGCCGGCACCGCGTACGCGGCGTCGAGCCGCCAGCCGTCCACCCCGCGCTCCAGCCAGTGGATCATCACGTCCCGGACCAGCTCCTGGACGCCCTGGTCGGCGTGGTTCAGCTCCACCAGCTGCTGCTCGCCCTCGAACACCTCGACGTCGACCCGGTCGTCGTCGGTGTGCAGCTTGAACAGGTGCGCAGCCGGAGCGTCGGTGCCCCGCTCCAGCACCTCGTCCAGACCGGGGTAGCCGCGGCCGACGTGGTTGAACACGCCGTCCAGCACCACCCGGATGCCGCGCTCGTGGCAGGCCGCCACCAGGGCGTCGAAGTCCTCGTCGTCGCCGACCCGGGGGTCGATCCGGAAGTAGTCGAGGGTGTCGTAGCCGTGGCTCATGGAGGCGAACAGCGGATTCAGCAGCAGACCGTTGCAACCGAGGGCGACGAGGTGGTCCAACCAGCCGATCAAGCGCCGGAGCCGGTGCACCGCCGGCCCGTCGAGGTCGTCGCGGACGTCCTCGGCCCCGGTGAAGCCGAGCGGGAAGACTCCCCAGAAGATGGCGTAGCGCGACCAGTCAGGCATAGCAGCCATGTCTACCAGGCGCCCGTCGGTCGTCGTCACCCGTCACGCGCCGCCCAGCAGACCGGCCAGTGTCGCCGCCCGGTAGGCCGAGCCCAGGGCCGCCCGGGTCACGGCGACGGTGGCGTCCCGTTCGGCGCTCTCCACCGCCGGCACCGGGGTCTTGATGTCGGCCCGCAGCCGGTCGGCCGTGCCCAGGTGGGTAGCGGCCGTGCGGAAGTCGCCGGCCAGGGCGGCGACGGCGGCCAGCTCGTCGTGCACGCTCGACATCCGCCAGCGGTCGCCGACCTGGGCATGACCCTGCAGACTCGCCTCCTGCAGATCGCGAGCGGCCTGCGCCTGACCCGACAGCCGGGCCACCGCCCCGAGCTGGTTGCGGGTCCAGGCGATCCCCTCGGCGAAGCCGATCTGCTCACACACCTCGTACGCCTGGTGGAGCAGGATCTCGGCCCCGACCAGGTCGCCGCGGTAGCGGGCCGTGACGCCACCGTTGATCAGGGCCCAGGCGATCTGCTCCCGGTCACCACCCCGGCGCAGCCGGTGCATGGCCGCGTCACCCAACGCGTCGGACGCGTCCAGGTCCCCGCGCAGCCAGGCCACGAAGCTGAGGTAGTTCAGCTCGGTGGCGATCAGCTGGTCGTCGTCCAGCCGCTCGGCGATCTCCAGCGAACGTCGGTGCTGGGCCTCGGCGGTCGCGTAGTCGCCGAGCTCGCGAGCGATCGACCCGAGCCGGGTCAGGCAGTAGGCCGTCCCGGCGTCGTCGCCGAGGTCCTCGTACAGCGTGAGGGCCTGGGTCAGCTTGCCGCGGGCCACCTCGTAGTCGCACTGCAGGAAGGACAGCATGCCCGCCCCGGCCAGCACGGGAGCGCGGAGCTCGGCCGGTGCGTCGGCCCCGGCGGCGAGGGCGCCCCGCATCCAGGTCCGGCCCTCGGTGTAGCGGCCCCGCAGATAGCACCAGCGCCACAGGTGCCGCACCAGCCGCAGGGCGGACTCGGGGTCGGTGGCGGTCAGGAAGTCCACCGCTGCGCGGATGTTGCCGGACTCGGCGTCGAGCGTCCGCAGCCACTGCTCGGAGTCGACCGAGGACAGGTGGGTGGCCGCCTCGGCGGTCAGCGCGGTCACGTAGTCGGCGTGTCGACGGCGGGCCAGCGCCGTCTCCCCGGCAGCGTCCAGCTGGGTCCGGGCGAACTCGCGGACCAGCCGCAGCAGCACGAACCGGGTCGGTTCCTCTGCCTCGTACATCCGGCTGACTAGCGACTTCGCGGCCAGCGAGGTCAGGGCGTCGAGCACCTCCAGCGGGGTGTGGACGTCGCCGCAGACCGCCGCCGCCGACTCGTGGCTGAACCAGATGAAGACCGACAACCGGCTCAGCACCCGCTGCTCCAGCGGGGTGAGCAACCGGTAGCTCCAGCCCACCACCCGGTCCACCAAGCCCTCGTCGGGCTCGGCCCCGGCCTCCAGCAGGGGACCGATGGTGTCGTCCAGCGCATCGGCCAGTGCGCCGACCGACATCACCCGGGCTCGGGCGGCGGCCAGCTCGATGGCCAGCGGCAACCCGTCCAGACGGCGGCAGATCCGGGCCGCGGCCGCGTTCTGGGCCGCTGTCGGCGCCCCCGCCGCCGCCAACCCCGTACGGTCCCAGAACAGCTGGACCGCCGGCGAGGAGGTCACCTCCCGACCGCGGGCCCCGGCCGGCGGGACGGCGAGGGGGCGGACGGTGAGCACGGCCTCGCCGGGGATCTGCAGCTGGTGACGGGAGGTGACCAGGAAGACCAGGTCCGGGCAGGCGACGACGAGCGCCTGGATGAGGTCGCGGGCCGCGTCCAGCAGGTGCTGGGCGCCGTCGATCACGAGCAGGTGGCGGCGCGTCCGCAGCGCGTCGGCCAGCCTGGCCGCGTCCGCGTCCGGCTCGCCGGTCACCCCCAGCGCGGCCGCCAGGGCCGGGACCAGGTCCTCGGGTTGGGAGACCCCGGGCACCGGCAACCAGTGCACACCGTCGGCGTAGCCGCTGGCGCCGGTGGCCAGCACGGCCGCCAACCGGGTCTTGCCCACCCCGCCGGGGCCGGTCAGGGTGACCAGCCGGTGGTCGGCCAGCAGGGCCCGGACGGCGGCCAGGTCCTGGTCGCGGCCGAGCAGCGGGTCGGCGAAGGTGGGCGGGTCAAGCGAGGGCACCGGACGCGGGGCGGGCGGCACCGGGGGTGCCGGCAGCAGCGCGGTGAAGAACCGGTCGCGCTCGTCGCCGGTCAGGCGGAGGGCGTCGGCCAGCAGACTGAGAGTGGTCATCCGGGGGGAGCGACGCCCGCGCTCCAGCAGGGACACGGCTTCCGGGCTCAGCCCGGCCCGGGTGGCCAGGCCTTCCTGCGACATCCCCGCCCGTTGGCGGTACCACCGCAGCTCGCTTCCGAACGTGCTCACGCGCACCCACCTCGTCGGCCCCGCTGTGAGCCACACCCTAGTGCTCGGGCCCGCCGGCCGCATCAGATTGTCCGGCTGCTGTCCGTGGCCCGGGTTCCCCCGCGACGGAAGACTTCGCAGCAGTCGCGGATCGATGTGTTCGGGGGAGCTCCTCTTCGCAGGGGATTCGTTCCGTGGCCGTGAGCTTGGGGGGCGTGCCCGTTTGGGGGGCGACTCGGACGGGGCCGAGAAGCCAGGGGACGCCCCTCAATCACGTCCGGCTGCGGATCGCCGAAGTTAGGACACCCTGACCTGGGTCCGTAGACTGGCGTGATGACCAGCCGGAGCGAGTCCTGACGTGGAGTTCTTCCGCGGTCTGCCCTTCCCCCTGGCGGTCGGTGCCCTGTTCGTCATCGTGCTGCTGCGCGCCGGGGGCACGTACGCCCTGGGCCGGGCGGCACGCTCCGGAGCCGGTCGCAACGCCCGCGTGCAGCGGCTGGTCGAGTCGACGCGGTTCGTCCGGGCGCAGCGGCTGGTGGCGCGCTGGGGCGCTCCGATCGTCGTCCTGTCCTTCCTCACCGTGGGCTTCCAGACGCTGGCCAATCTGGCCGCCGGCGTGGGCCGGATGCCGCTGCGGCGCTATCTCCCGGCCCTGGCCGTCGGCGGACTGCTGTGGGCGGTCCTCTACGCCACGGTCGGCCTGGTGACCTGGGCGGCGTTGACCCAGCTCTACGCCGTCTCGCCGGTCGCGGCCACCGTCGTGGTCGTGGTGCTGCTGGGTGGGCTGGTCGGCTACATCGCCTGGCAGGTCCGGCGCAACCACCCGAGTTCTGCACCGGAATCCACATCTGACGTGGTTTCTGCTCCACAAGATCGGGCGGAGCGCGGCTGACTACGGTGTCCTGGTGACCAACGACTCCCAGCTCTGGACTCCTGTGCCCGGTTTCGACCTCACCGACGTCACCTACCACCGGG
>JBMDXL010000418.1:0-4146 GCA_048594465.1 Microlunatus sp.
CTGTACATACCCCTTGGGGGTATCTCAACCGGTCGGTCGGGTGATCACGGCGGGCGCCGCCGCTCAGATGCTGGCTCGATGCCGTCCTCAGGATCGAGCGAGCACGACGACACCGTGCGCGCGAGCCCCGCGGGTGCGACGATGACTCGACCATGTCGTCGTCCTGGCCCCCGTACGGTCACCCACCGCCCGGTCATCCACCGCCCGGTCCCCCGGGTCCGCCCCCGTACGGCCCGCCGTGGGGACCGCCGCCCCGCCCGCAGACACCGGCCGGCGTGATCGTGGCCCGCATCGCCGCGCTCACGATGATCGGCCTCGGGCTGCTGGTCGGTCTGGTCGGCGGCACGGTTCTCGCCGTGCCCAGCACCATGATGGTGACCGGCTGCTCCGGCGACAGCGCCTGTCTGCGGCAGTTCTTCTGGGTGGCTGTGCTGCCCTTCGCGGGCTGCGGCGTCGGTCTGGTGGTCGGGCTGATCGGCAGCATCGTGCACTGGCGGACAGCCTGGATCGCGGTCTGGGGCATGATCGCCCTCGGGCTGAGCGTGGCCGGGATCCTGGCCGGTCTGCGGATCGCCGGCTACTGGCCGCTGGCCTGAGAACCCACCCCGGACGCGACCTCAGCGCAGGTCGAAGGTGACCGCCGTCGCCGTCCCCATGGCCCGGCGCAGCTCGAGCAGCAGGTCGGGCGAGGACCGGCGCCACCGACGCTGGTTGACCAGGTCCTGTGCGGTCACGGTCAGCGTCCCCTCCCCCAGCCGGGCGCCCTGGTGGGAGACCAGGGAGTCGAGCTGGTCCTCGGTGATCACCGCGGCGGAGCGGCCGCTGTCTCGGTGGTAGAGGGTGTGCAGCCGCTGGCCGGACGGCAGGTCGACCACCGACATCCCCTGCTCGCTGGCCGTGACGATGGACTCGCGGGCGGCCTGGGTGATCCAGACCGGCGGGGCGTCGTCGGCGACCACCGCGGCCGCCACCTTGGCGGCGGCGTCGGGGTGACCGATCCGCCGGGCACTGGCGGCCATCCGCTCGAGCCGGCCGGGTTCGGACAGGATCTCGTCGAGCTTGTAGCCGATGGTTCCTTCGTAGTTGCACTTGACCGCGGCGCCCGACTCCAGCAGGTAGTCGCTGTTGCGGTCCTCCTGACCGGGGATCGGCTTGATCAGCACCATCGGCACGCCGGCGGCCATGCACTCCGACGACGACAGACCACCGGGCTTGCCCACGAACAGGGACGCGATCCGCAGCAGGTCGGGCATGTCGCTGGAGTAGCCGAGCACCCGGTACTGGTGCTCGCGCCCGGCCACCAGGTGGTCGACCTCGTTCTTCAGCTCGGCGTTGGCCCCGCAGATCACCACCGCCTGGAAGTTGCTGGTCATCCGCAGGGTCTGCTTGACCACGGCGGTGGTGTAGCTGCCGCCGGCGGCGCCGGCCGAGACCAGCAGCAGCGGCAGGTCGGGATCCAGGTCGTAGCGCTTCCGTACGGCGTCGGCGTCGACCGGCTCCCCGAACAGCGGACGCACCGGGATGCCGGAGGTGGTCAGCCGGTCGGCGGGCACGCCGATGGCCTCCATGTAGGCCTTGGTCTCGTCGCGGGCCACGAAGATCCGGCTGAACGGCGGGTTCAACCAGAGACCCTGGAAGTCGTAGTCGGTGGTGACCACGAAGATCGGCGCGTCGATCAGCTCGCGGGCCAGCAGCAGCGCGGCCAGCCGGGCGGGCAGGAAGTGGGTGCAGACGACGACGTCGGGGTCGAAGGCCCGGATCCGCTTGACCGTGGCCATGGTGTTGATCCGGTCGAACATCTCGACCGGCTTCTTCAGCTTGAACGGCGGGTCGTTGGCCTCGTAGCCCCAGCCGACCAGCCACGGGACGGCGTCGACGAGCTTGAAGTAGGTCTTGCCGTAGAGGTACTGGTAGGCGTCGTTGGACAGCTCGAGGACGTCGACGATCTCCGCGTAGACCCCGGGTGTCGCCTTGAGGTAGCGCTCGATCACCCCGCCGGCCATGTTGTGGCCGGAGCCGACACCGGCGGACAGGATCAGGACGCGCTTGCTCACGGGACATGTCTAGCGCACCGGCGCCTCCGGCGGACGACCCGCCGGAGGGTGTGGACCCGGAACGTCCGGAGACCGTACGAGTCAGCCCAGGAAGGTCGCGGCAGCCAGGGTCAGGAAGCAACCGCCGGTCAGCACGCTCCCCCACCGCCCGAGCCGGTGCCCCCGGCGCTGCAGACTCCCGGCCGCCGCCGCGTACCCGCCGTCGAAGACCAGCCCGAGCCCGCCCACCCCGGCGACCAGCAGCGCCGCGACCGGGACGGTCAACCCCCCGCCGGGGACGAACTGCGGCAGCAGGGCGAGGAAGAAGAGCACGGTCTTGGGGTTGAGCAGGTCGACCAGGACTCCGCCGCGGAACAGCGACCACAGGCGCACGGCCGGGGTCGCGAGCAGTGCGGCCGCCGGGGCGGGGTCGGCAGATGCAGAAACCGGGACGTGGCGGCCCCTACGGCGCGGATCGAGGTGCAGCCGCTGGACTCCGAGGACCACCAGGTAGGCGGCGCCGGCGTAGCGGAGGCCGGTCATCAGGGCCGGCGACGCGGCGATCAGGGCCGACAGTCCCAGGCAGGCGGCCAGCACGTGGATCAGCAGCCCGGTCTCCAGCCCGAGACCGGCGACCAGACCGGCCGTACGCCCGCGTTCGAGCCGCTGGGTGACGGCGTACAGCACCGACGGCCCGGGCACCGCCATCACCAGCGCCGTCACCCCGAGGAACGGCAGCAGCTCCAGACCCATGACAGTGAGGGGTCGCGAGGGCGTCGTTCGGATACGTGTCGGACGGAACTGGTGGTTGTTCGGTGTCCGCCGTCCGCAGCCGGCGACGGCGATGGCGATGGCGACGACGGCGTCTCGCCCGGGTGCAAGACTTCCGGGATGGACTCCCGCGCCTTCGGCACCACCGGTCTGACCGTCTCCGCCCTCGGGTTGGGGGCGGGTCAGGTCGGCCAGGACTCGGTATCGGAGGCTGATGCCGCCGCTCTGCTCAACGGCGCCCTCGACGCCGGCGTGACCCTGATCGACACGGCCCGCGGGTACGGGCTGAGCGAGGAGCGGATCGGGCGGCACCTGTCCGGGCGGCGGGAGGAGTACGTGCTGTCCAGCAAGGGCGGGTACGACGTCGACGGGGTGCCGGACTGGACCCCGGCGGCGGTGACGAGGGGCATCGACCGGGCGCTGCGGCTGACCCGGACCGAGCGCGTCGACATCTTCCACCTCCACTCCTGCCCGGTCGAGGAGCTGCAGCGCGGGGATCTGCAGGATGCGCTCGACGCGGCCGTGGCCGCCGGCAAGATCGGGATCGCCGCCTACAGCGGTGACAACGAGCACCTGGCGTACGCGGTGGACTCGGGCCGCTTCGGTTCGATCGAGGCCAGCGTCAACGTGGTCGACCAGGGGAACCTCCGCTCGGTCGTGGGGCGCAACCCTGACCTCGGGGTCATCGCCAAGCGCCCGATCGCCAACGCGCCGTGGCGGTTCGCCGAGCGGCCGGTGGGCGACTACGCCGAGCTCTACTGGGAGCGGTTGCGCGAGCTGGACCTCGACCCCGGTGATCTGCCGTGGGACGAGCTGGCGTTGCGGTTCACGGCGTACGCGCCCGGCGTGCACTGCGCGATCACCGGGACGTCGCGGCTGGCGAATCTGTTGCGGAAGGTGGAGATCATCGAGAAGGGACCACTGCCCGAGGATGTGCTGGCCCGGATCGATGCGGCGTGGGGGCGGGTGGGCGGCGACTGGCCGAGCTCGACCTGACGAAGGCTGGACCGGCGGAGGCGGGCCGACGACTGGCGGTGAGTCCCGCCCGGTTGGTCGCGGCTCCGGTCGACCCTGAGGCCGACCAGCATCAGGCGCGGGTTCGACCCTGCTTCCGCTCCTCCCCGATCCGCCCGCGGACACAGAGCACGAGCGCGAAGCCGACGAAAACGAGGACGAAGGTGAGCACTCCGACGAGGCTGGCCAGCGGGCTGGGGTCACCGGCGGCGGGCACCTGGTCGATCCCGCCGCTGGCCAGGATCCCCGTCGGATCCGTGAGCCCGTGCAGGATCATGGCGCCGACGATGAAGCCGATGCGTCGCATCGTCAGGTACATCAAGACACC
>JBMDXL010000419.1:0-1551 GCA_048594465.1 Microlunatus sp.
GACCGGGCTCAGCCGGTGCTGACCTCGGCGGGGTCGGGGGCGGTGATGTCGATGGGCTCGTCGTACGCGAGGGCGCGGACGGTGGTGACCAGCCGCTGGCCGGACGCCTGCTGTTCGACCTGGGTCTTGATCATGCGGCCCTGATCGTCCAGCCACAGGTCGGTGGGGATGGTGTCGGGGATGTCCGCGCCGGCGGGAATGCTCGGGGCCGCAGACCCGAGGGCCTCCAGCGACTTCCGGACGTCGATCACCACCTGGTAGTGCGTGGTGGGGGTGCCGTCGACATCCTCGGGGCCGATCTCGGTGGACGACACCATGGCCTGCTGCATCTTCTCGATCTGCTCGGCCCCGACCCCCTGCCGCATCGACTCCAGCTGCTGGCCGAGGGCGGCGATCTGCGGGTTGTCCGACTGCGAGGTGATCTCCAGCCAGGGCTTGTCGATCTTCAGTTCCTTGAGCAGCGCGTCGCCGCCGACGTAGGCCTTCCCGTCGACGTACAGCATCTTGATGGTCACGTCCTGGTTCTTGGCCGCAATCGTCAGGTCACTGGACAGGGTCTGCATGCGACCGCCGGCCTGCGAGCCGGTGAAGGTGCCGGAGGCGACCTGCTTCTCGGCCCCGGCGTCACCGGCCTGGACGGTGATCTCACCCCGGACACTGCTCATCTGCTGGGCCGCACTCAGCGCCTGCGCGAGGAAGGCCGGCGACCCCGTCGCCCCGCCGGGTTGGCCGGACGAGTCCGGGGTGGCTCCGCCACCTGTCGTCGTCACGCTGCTCGACGTCGCCGAGTCGGCGGAGGTGGACGGACCCGTACCCGTCGCCGCCGTGGTCGACGATCCGGCACAACCGGCGGTGAGCAGTACGGCAACGAGCAGACCCACTGCGCCGCGACGGCGGCGGGACACGGGCGGGACGATCACGGCGGCCTCCTGTGGCGTACGGAACGTGCCCTTCCTTTCACCAGCCGCCGGTGGCCTGAACCCAGGAATGGTCGGCCGTACCCCACCGTGCCGAGGCATCACCTATTCGGCCCATTCGGTCGCTATGACGCCTCGCAACGACAACGACCCCCGATGACCGGAGTCATCGGGGGTCGTGGCGGTGGAACGGATCGGCGCCGTGGTCGGCCGGCACCGGCGGGTCAGGTCAGGCGGAAACGCCCTGCTCCTGCTCGAGCAGGTTGCGGGTCAGCGCCGGATCGACCTGGATCCCCGGACCCATGGTGGTCGCGAACGACACCTTCTTCAGGTACTTGCCCTTGGCCGCGGACGGCTTGGAGCGCAGCACCTCGTCGAGGGCGGCCGCGTAGTTCTCCACCAGCTGCTCGACCGGGAACGAGACCCGGCCGATGACCAGGTGCAGGTTCGAGGCCTTGTCGACGCGGAAGTTGATCTTCCCGCCCTTGATGTCCTTGACGGCCTTGGTGACGTCGGGCGTCACGGTGCCGGTCTTGGGGTTCGGCATGAGACCGCGCGGCCCCAGGATGCGCGCGATCCGACCGACCTTGGCCATCTGGTCGGGAGTGGCGATGGCGGCGTCGAAGTCGAGCCA
>JBMDXL010000042.1:0-2477 GCA_048594465.1 Microlunatus sp.
GCACCGTCGACTTCTTCGCCAAGGCTCAGACGTGCTACCTCCAGTGGGATCCGGCGACCGATCCCGACGAGCCGTTCCTGTCCCCCGACGAGCTGGCGACCGTCGTCGACGAGATCGACGGCGACCCGCGCTTCGCTCCACCCGAGCGGCGGCGCCACGTCCGCGATCTCGCGTACACCGCCGAGGACTACCTGGCGGTCCTGCGCACCTACTCGGGGCACCGCGCGCTGCCAGCCGAGCGGCGGGACGGTCTGCTGCGCTGTCTCCGGTCGCTGATCGACGAGCAGCACGGCGGCCGGATCACCAAGTCCTACCTCTACGAGCTCCGGGTGGCTCAGCGGCGGGCCATCAGCCCAGCCGCGACGACCCCAGCATCCGGTCCACGTCCATGATCAGCGCCACCCGCAGCGGGTTGACCCGGGGTTGGCGGTAGCGGGCCGCGTAGCGCTCCACGGCGTCGGCGACCACTGCCGGATCGTCGTCCACCCGGACCGGACCGCTGACGGTCAGCCACCGGGCCCCGTCGACCTGGCAGATCGCCGCCACCGCGCCGGGTCGGCCGGCGTTGCGCGCCTTGACCGACTCCCCGCTCGTGATCACCCGTGCCGTCCGCGTGGCGGCGTCGTAGGTGAAGCCGACGGGCACCACGTGCGGCGTCCCGTCGCGACGCAGCGTGGTCAGGGTGGCCAGGTGCCGCTCGGTGAGGAAGTCGTTCACCTCGGACGGCAGCGCCGCCAGATCCAGACTCATCCGCGGTCCTCCAGATCGCCCTCGACGTCCAGGTAGACCTGCTGCAGCGCGGTCAGCGTCTCCGGGTCCGGTTCGGCCCACAGACCCCGGTCCGCGGCCTCGCTCAGCTTCTCGATGATGCCGGTCAGCGCCCAGGGGTTGGCATGGCGCATGAAGTCCTGGTTCTCCTTGTCCAGCACGTAGGAGCTGGCCAGCTGCTCGTACATCCAGTCGCTGACCACCCCGGCCGTGGCGTCGAACCCGAACAGGTAGTCCACCGTCGCGGCCAGCTCGAACGCGCCCTTGTAGCCGTGCCGCTGCATCGCCGCGATCCACCGCGGATTGACCACCCGGGCCCGGAACACCCGGGAGGTCTCCTCGCTCAGCGAACGCGTCTTCACCGCGTCGGCGTTGGTGGAGTCCCCCACGTAGGCCTTCGGGGCGGTGCCGGTCAGCGACCGCACCGTGGCCACCATGCCGCCGTGGTACTGGAAGTAGTCGTCGGAGTCGAGGATGTCGCTCTCGCGGATGTCGATGTTCTTGGCCGCCACCGCGATCCGCCGGTAGTTGGCCTCCATGTCCCCGCGGGCCGGGATCCCGTCCAGATCACGCCCGTACGCGAAGCCGCCCCAGGTGCTGTAGACCTCGGCCAGATCCTGGTCGTCGCGCCAGTTGCCCGCCTCCATCAGCGGCAGGATCCCCGCCCCGTACGAGCCGGGCTTGGACCCGAAGATCCGGGTGGTGGCCCGTCGCTGGTCCCCGTGCGCGGCGAGATCGGCCTGCGCGTGGGCCCGGACGTAGTTCAGCTCGAGCGGCTCGTCCCGCTCGGCCACCAGCCGTACGGCGTCGTCGATCATGGCCACCACGTGCGGGAAGGCGTCCCGGAAGAACCCCGAGATCCGTACGGTGACGTCGATCCGGGGCCGGCCGAGCTCGTCCAGGTCGACGGCCTCCAAGCCGACCACCCGCCGGGACGCGTCGTCCCAGACCGGCAGCACACCCAGCAGCGCGAGGACCTCGGCGATGTCGTCGCCGCTGGTCCGCATGGCCGACGTGCCCCACACCGACAAGCCGACCGAGCGCGGGTACTCCCCGGTGTCGTCGAGGTGCCGTCGCAGCAGCGAGTCCGCCATCGAGGTGCCGGTCTGGAAGGCCAGCCGGGACGGGATCGCCTTGGGATCGACGGAGTAGAAGTTGCGGCCGGTGGGCAGCACGTTGACCAGCCCGCGCAACGGCGAGCCGGACGGTCCGGCCGGGACGTAGCCCCCGGCCATCGCGTGCAGGGTCGCGGTGATCTCGTCGGTGGTCCGGCTCAGCCGTGGCACCACCTCGACCGCGGCGAACCGCAGCGCCGCCTGCGCGCCCGGGTTGTCGGTCAGCGTCGAGGCGATCGCCGGGTCCCAGCCGGACGCGGCCAGGGCCGTGACCAGGGCCTTGGCCTCGGCCTCGATCCGGTCCACCTCGGCGATCGGCGCGTCCTCGGTCAACCCCAGCGCCGACCGCAGCCCCGGGACGCCACTCACCTGCCCGCCGAACACCTGATTCGACCGCAGCACGGCCAGCACCAGGTTGATCAGCTCGTCGCCGGCCGGGGCCTGGCCCAGCACGTGCAGCCCGTCGCGGATCTGCACGTCCTTGATCTCGCACAGCCAGCCGTCGACGTGCATCACGAACTCGTCAAACTCCTCGTCCCCGGGCCGCTCCTCCAGCCCGAGGTCCTGGTGCAGCTGGGCCGCCTGGATCAGGGT
>JBMDXL010000420.1:0-5649 GCA_048594465.1 Microlunatus sp.
CCCTTCTTCAGCGGACCCTTCAGATACTTCGACCCCTTCGTCACCGGGGCGGACGCACCGGCAGTCGGCTTGGTCGGTTTCGTGGTCGCACTCGGCTTCGGGGTGGGCCTCGTCGTTGCCCGCGGCTTCGGCAGCGGCGTGGACGGTCGAGTCGTCGGTCGCGGGCTGACCGGGGCGGTCACCCGGGTCGAAGGTGTGGGTCGCGGGGTCGGCCGGGCCTTGGTGGTCGCCCGGACCCTCGGTGAGGGCGTGGGCTGCACGGGGCTCACGGGGGATGGCGCGACACTCGGGAGCCGGCTGGCTAGACTGCCGCGGGCCGCGTCGTCCAAGCCGAGGATCACGCCGGTGGTGACCGCGGCGAACAGGGTCAGCACCAGACTGAGGACGACGCGGCGGAACATCATGAGGCGGCGCTGACGACGAGCAGGGACACGACGAGCTCTCCAGGGACGGGGGAACGACCTCGGCCATTATCAGCAGGCCGAGGGCCTCCGGTCCGGATCACCTCGCCGGGCAGCGGGTGTCGATTCGGTGTCGAACGGACGAATTCCGGCCCAGCGCCCGCGTCGGGCCGGCCCGGCTCAGCGGCCCCCGGCCCGCAGCCGCAGGTGGTCGGCGACCACGACGGCGGCGGCCGCGGACCAGGCCTGGGGCCGGCAGGCGGCGGGGTAGGGCACCGGTCGGCCCTCGCCGGACCACAGCTCGGGCAGCCGCCGGTCGAAGGCCAGGGACGCCCGGAGGAGTCCCTCGGCCAAGCCGTCGGCCAGGTCGCCGTGGCCGGAGCGGTCCAGACCGGCGATCACGATGGCGGTGTCGTGCGGCCAGACGGTGCCGCAGTGGTAGCTGAGCGGGCTGTACCCGCCATCGGCGGCCGACATGGTCCGCAGCCCGAGACCGGAGTCCAGATCGTCCGCGACCACCCGACGGGCGACCAGCGCCTCCTCCTCGGCGTCCAGCAGCCCGGTGCCGAGCAGGTGGCCGATGTTGCTGGTGACGGAGTCGACCCGCTGCTTGGCGCCGTCCAGAGCCATCGCCGGGTAGCGGTCCTCGCCCTCCCCGCACCAGAAGGCGGCCCGGAACTTCTCGGACAGCGCGGCCGCCCAGCTCCGGTAGCGCTCGGCCCCGTCCCGCCCGTACGCCTCGAGCAGCGCGGCCCCACCCATCGCGGCCTCGTACGCGTAGCCCTGCACCTCGCAGAGCGCGACCGGCCCTTCGGCGATCCGGCCGTCGGCGAACCGGACCGAGTCGCCGGAGTCCTTCCAGCCCTGGTTGGCCAGACCGTGACCGCTGGTGTCGATGTACTCGCAGAACCCGTCACCGTCGGCGTCGCCGTGGTGCACCAGCCAGTCCAGCGCCCCCTCCAGCACCGGCAGCAGGGCGGTGACCTCGGTCTCGGCCAGCCCCGCCTGCCACGCGTCGTGCAGCAGGCAGATCCACAGCGGGGTGGCGTCGATGGTGCCGTAGTAGAGCGGTGGCAGCGACGTCTCGTTGAACGCGTACGTGCCGCGCCGCAGCTCGTGCATGATCTTGCCCGGCTCCGCGGCGGTGGCCACGTCCGACTCCGCGGCGGCCAGCCGCCCCAGGGCGCGGAGCGTGCCGCCGGCCTGCGCGACGTCGACGGGCAGCAGCAGCCGCGACGTCCACAGGCTGTCCCGGCCGAAGAGGGTGAAGTACCAGGGCGATCCGGCGGCGAAGAAGGCGTCGTCCGGGTCGGCGGCGGTGGCCATCCGCAGTCCGTTCAGATCGTGCAGGGACTGGCGCAGCCACGGCGCCAGGCGCGGGTCGGTGGCGGCCCCGGTCAGGCGGTCGGTGGCGTCGTCGACGGCCAGACCGGCGCCCTCGGCGGCCACCACGACGGCCCCGGTGTCGCTGACGGCCACCCGCCAGTCGAGCTCGACCACGGCCCCGGCCGGGATGGTCACCGGCCAGCTCAGCACCAGGCCGGTGGCGTCGGCGGTCCGGGTCACCGCCGCTCCCGGCGCGTCCAGCCGGGCCCGGACCTCGGAGCCGCCGAAGGCGACGCTCGTTCCGGTGGGCTCGTCGAAGGCGATCGGAGCTCCGTACCGGCCGGTCTTGATCGCCTCCATCGGGGTGAGGTCGCCGGCCAGCGCGATCCGGACCTCGGTGGCCACCTCGTGGTCGAGCTCGGAGGTGAGTCGCAGGGTCTCCCGCAGCAGCCCCGGTGTGACCGCGCGGGTCAGATCCAGGCGCAGCTGACGGTCGACGCCACTGCCCGGCACGGCGTCGGCGAGGAAGGTGAAGCGGATCTCACCGGCACCGCGGAGATCGGTGGCCAGGTGCGCCGGTGACTCACCGCCGACCTCCACCCGCCAGCCGCTCAGCACCCGCAGGTCGGCGTGGAACAGACCGTGCGCGGTGCCGCGGCCGGACCGCTCGGGCGCGATCGAGGCGTCCGGGGCCGACAGCACCTGGGTCGGCGCGGCGCACCCGGTGATGAGGTCGTGCAGCAGCGGCTGAGTGGGCTGGGGCATGGGACGATCCTAGGCAATCGCGGCCGGCCGGAGCCGGGTCGCGGATCGGACATACTTGGTCCTCGTGTCCTCCTTGCCGTACGAGTTGAGCGCCCGGGTGCAGTCGGTCGCCGGGATCGACCCCGAGCTGCGCCCCGCCACCAAGCCGCAGTTCGGTCACTTCCAGAGCAACGTGGCGTTGCGCCTGGCCAAGTCGGAGGGGCAGCCGCCGCGCGCGGTGGCCCAGCGCATCGTGGACGCGCTGGACGTCGACGACCTGTGTGAGCCGCTGGAGATCGCCGGTCCGGGCTTCATCAACTTCCGGCTGCGGGCCGACGTGCTGGCCCGTGCGGTCACCGACCAGCTGGCCGAGCCGGCCGTCGGGGTGCAGCGCACCGACGACCCGCAGACCGTGGTGATCGACTACTCGGCACCCAACGTGGCCAAGCAGATGCACGTCGGGCACCTGCGGTCCTCGATCATCGGCGACTGCCTGCGGCGGATCCTGCTCGCCCTCGGGCACCGGGTGATCGCTCAGAACCACATCGGTGACTGGGGGACCCAGTTCGGGATGCTGGTGGAGCAGATCCTCGAGGACGGGATCGACGCGTCGACGCTGACCCTGGTGGACGCCGAGGCGCTGTACCTGCGGGCCAACGCCCACTTCAAGAGCGACGAGGAGTTCGCCGCCCGCGCCCGGGCCCGGGTGGTGAAGCTGCAGTCCGGCGACGAGCAGACCCGCGCCATCTGGCAGCAGCTGATCGAGATCTCCGAGGCCGGCTTCAACGCCGCGTACGCGCGTCTCAACGTGCTGCTGACCGACGACGACCTGGCGGGGGAGTCGACCTACAACGACGACCTCCCCCACGTGGTGGCCGATCTCGAGGCCAGCGGCACCGCGGTCGTCGACGACGGGGCGCTGGTGGTCTTCGTCGAGGGCTTCAACGCGCCGATGATCGTACGGAAGCGGGACGGTGGCTTCGGCTACGCCGCCACCGACCTGGCCGCCGTCCGTCGTCGGGTCGGGCAGTTCCATGCGAACCGGTTGATCTACGTGGTCGGGGCGCCCCAGTCGTTCCACTTCGACCAGGTGTTCGCGGTCGCCCGCAAGGCCGGCTTCCTGCCGCCGGAGGTCTCGGCGCAGCACGTGGCGTTCGGCCAGGTGCTGGGCGCGGACGGCAAGAAGTTCTCCACCCGCGAGGGCACCGCGGTGAACCTGATGACGCTGCTGGATGCCGCCGAGGAGCAGGCCGCGCCGCCGATCGCGCTGGCGGCGATCAAGTACGCCGACCTGTCCA
This sequence comes from Microlunatus sp., assembly GCA_048594465.1. GTDB lineage: Bacteria > Actinomycetota > Actinomycetes > Propionibacteriales > Propionibacteriaceae > Microlunatus. Next base: position 3,770 of record JBMDXL010000420.1, read on the forward strand.
ACGGGCTGAACACGGACTACGTCTTCGACGTCGACCGGATGGTGCAGACCACGGGCAACACCGGCCCCTACCTGCAGTACGCGCACGCCCGGCTGGCCCAGGTGCTCCGCCGGGCCGAAGCCGAGGGACTGGTGGTGGAGGAGAAGGTCGCGGTCCTCACCGAGCCGGCCGAGCAGACCCTGGCCCTGCTGCTGACCCGCTTCGGCGAGGTGGTGGCCGAGGTCGCCGACACCCTCCAGCCCCACCGGCTGTGCGGCTACCTCTACGAGCTCGCGGGCGCGCTCTCGGTCTTCTACGAGCAGTGCCCGGTCCTCAAGTCCGATGGCGAGGTGCGCGCCTCCCGCCTGGCGCTGTGCACCCTGACCAAGAAGGTCCTGGCCGACGGCCTCGACATGCTCGGCATCGAGGCCCCCGACCGGATGTGACCGACCCGGCGCGGGTGACCGGCGCCGGTCGACTCAGCGAGGCTGGTCGGGGTGGTCCTTGCGGTCCGCCGCCAACCAGGCGGCGCCGACGATGCCGGCGCTGTTCAGCAGCTTGGCCGGCACGATCTCGCTCTTCAGCTTCAGCTTGGGCAGGAACTTCTCCGCCTTCTTGCTGACCCCGCCGCCGACCACGATCAGGTCGGGCCAGAACAGCGCCTCCAGCACCTCGTAGTAGCGCTGCAGCCGCGGCACCCACTCGCTGTAGGACCAGCCGTTCTTCTCCTTGACCCCCGAGGAGGCCCGGCTCTCGGCGTCGTGGCCGTCGACCTCGATGTGCCCGAGCTCGCTGTTGGGCACCAGCACGCCGCGGTAGATCAGGGCGCTGCCGATGCCGGTGCCCAGGGTGGTGACCAGCACCAGCCCGGGGTGGTCCTTGGCGGCGCCGTAGTGCACCTCCGCCACCCCGGCGGCGTCGGCGTCGTTCATCAGGTAGATGTCGCGCTGGAGCACGTCCTCGAAGATCTTCTCCGCCGGGGCGTCGATCCAGGAGCTGTCGATGTTGGCCGCCGAGCGGGTCTGGCCGTGCGTCACCACGGCCGGGATGGTGACTCCGATCGGACCGTCGCCGATGTCGTCGCCGAAGTGGCTGACGATCTCGGCCACCACCTTCGCCACGTTGGCCGGGGTCGACTTCGCCGGGGTGTCGATCCGGAGCCGGTCCCGCGCGAACAGACCGGTGCTCAGGTCGACGGGGGCGCCCTTGATGCCGCTGCCGCCGATGTCGATGCCGAGGACGGACCGGCCGGAGCCGGACGTGACGGGGGTCTCACTCATGCCCGGCAGCCTAGCGACGGCCCGAACGGCCCCGACACCCCTCCCGGACGGCCGCCTCGGTGGTTCCGGCCACACTGGTCGCCATGAGTGCCTACGTCGTCTCCGCCACCCGCACGGTCGCCGCCCCCGCCGCCGCCATCTTCGACCTGCTGGCCACACCCCGCCGGCACAGCGAGTTCGACGGGTCCGGGAGCGTCCGCGGTGTGCAGCCGGGGACCCCCGAGCGGCTGTCGGCCGGCGCCAAGTTCGGGATGGAGATGCGGATCGGGCTGCCGTACAAGATCCTGAACGAGGTGGTCGAGTTCGAGGAACCGACCCGGATCGCCTGGCGCCACTTCGGTGGGCACGTCTGGCGCTATCTGCTCGACCCGCTGGACGAGCAGCACACCCGGGTCACCGAGCAGTTCGACACCACCGGCTCGCGGGCGCCGTTCGTGCTGACCCTGATGCGAGCCCGGCGGAACAACGCGACGTCGATCAACGCGACGCTGGACCGGCTGCAGCGGTGGGCGCGAGACCGTCCCTGACGTCGCGGGCGAACCACTCGCGGTCGTCCGGATCGGCGATCGGCACCGCCAGGGCGGTCTCCCAGTCGGCCTTCGCCTCCTCGGCCCGGCCCAG
>JBMDXL010000421.1:0-2267 GCA_048594465.1 Microlunatus sp.
CAGCAGCCCGCGCTGGTCGACCTCCACGTCGACGAACTCCGTCGTCCGGCCCACCGTGGCGTCGGAGGTGTAGATCATCTTGATCGCCTTGCCGCCCACCCCGCGCTTCAGGATGGCCGGACGGCCGGCCCGCAGGGACGGCTTGTAGACGTAGAACTCATCCGGGTTCACCGCGCCCTGCACCACGGCCTCGCCCAACCCGTACGAGGGCGTGATGAACACGGCGTCGTCGAAGCCGGACTCGGTGTCCATGGTGACCATCACGCCCGAGGCCCCGATGTCGGAGCGGACCATCTTCTGCACCCCGGCCGACAGGGCGACGGCCTCGTGCTCGAAGGAGTGGTGCACCCGGTAGGCGATGGCGCGGTCGTTGTAGAGCGAGGCGAACACCACGCGCACAGCGGTCAGCACGGCGTCGATGCCGCGGATGTTGAGGAACGTCTCCTGCTGACCGGCGAACGAGGCGTCCGGCAGGTCCTCCGCGGTCGCGCTCGAGCGCACCGCGAACGAGGCCTCCGCGTTGTCGCCGGCCAACCTCGCGTACGCCGACCGGATGTCGGCCTCCAGGTCGGCCGGGAAGGGCTGCTCGACCACCGCGGTCCGGATCCGCTGGCCCACCCGGGCCAGCTCCTCGACGTCGTCGGTGTCGAGCTCGGCCAGCTGGGCGTTGATCAGGTCGCCCAGGCCGGTCTGGGAGATGAAGCGCCGGAAGGCGTCGGCGGTGGTGGCGAACCCGTCGGGCACCCTGACCCCGGCCGAGGTCAGGTTGGCGACCATCTCCCCGAGCGAGGAGTTCTTGCCGCCCACCTGCTCGAGGTCGGCCAGGCCCAGCTCGGAGAACCAGCGCACGTTGTCGGTGCCGGACACGTCGTCGGTGCCGGACACGTCGTCGGTGGTAGGGCCTGCGCTGGTGGGGGTCGCGGTGGTCATCCGGGGTCCTCTCGGTGGGTGGGGACGAACGGTCGGCGGGAGCCGGGTCAGGTGGACTGGGGGCTGCGGGACTGCGCAGCGGACGTGCGGGACTGCAGGATCACCGTGGACATCTCCTCCACCGACTTGGCCGAGGAGTTGATCGACGGGATCTTGTGGATCCGGTAGAGGGTCTCCGCCCGCCGCAGCTCGTACGTGCACTGCTCCAGCGAGGCGTAGCGGGAGTTGGCCCGCCGCTCGTGACGGACCTGGCTGAGCCGGGCGGCGGTGGTGGTGATGCCGAAGCAGCGGTCCCGCAGGTGGCGGATCGGCTGGGGCAGCTCGTTGGTGTCGAAGTCCTCCTCCACCAGCGGGTAGTTGGCCACGAAGATCCCGTGCTGCAGAGCCAGGTACATCGTGGTCGGTGTCTTGCCGCACCGGGACGGGGCGATCAGGATCACGTCGGCCTTGTCCAGGGCCCGCATGCTCTGACCGTCGTCGTGCTCGATGGCGTACTCGACAGCGGCCATCCGGGCGTTGTAGCGCTTGACGTCGCCGAGACCGTGCAACCGAGCCGCCACCCGCTGCCCCTGCTGGCCGAGGATGGCCTCGACCTTGGTCATGTGCAGATCGAAGAAGTCGATCAGCGGGCAGCGCGACCGGTGCAGCTCATCGCGAATCTCGGTGACGGCGGTGGTGGAGAAGGCCAGCGGGGTGACCGGTCCGTCCATCGCCGCGTCGAGGACCGCCACGACCTTGCGGGCCTCCTCGACGGTGGTGATGAACGGGATCAGCCGCCGCTCGAACCGCAGGTCGGGGAACTGGATCAGCAGCGCGTTGCCCATCGTCTCGGCGCTGATCCCGGTGCTGTCGGAGAGGAAGAACACCGGCACCGCGGGCGGCTCGCGCAGGGGTCCGTCGGGTGTCGCCATCCCCATCGTCGGCCTCCGGCTGCGTGTCGTGGACCAGACCAGGAATGTCCCTGGACTAGACCACGAACGTTACTGGTATCAGCTGGGTGGATTGCACCAAACGGCGTGTGAATCCGCACACGGGCGAACGGCACACACGCACTTGTCTCCACAACCTTGCCGAAGGGCCCACTACGTGCCGGGTAGCGGCCCACGCCCTGTCGGCCGGGCCACGGAGTAGCGTCTCGCCCATGGCGGACAAGCACTTCTGGTACGACCTGACCACGATGTCCGTGATCACGGACGACAACGACACGAAGGCCACGGACCGACTCGGCCCGTACGCCACCCGCGAGGAGGCCGAGAACGCCCTGGCCAAGGTCGAGGAGAACAACAAGGCCTGGGACGACGACGACGACTGGGGCGAGGACTAGCCAGTCGTCACTC
>JBMDXL010000422.1:0-2904 GCA_048594465.1 Microlunatus sp.
AGTCCGCACCGGTCAGCGCCTCGCGCCGGTCGGTGGTCTCGACCACGCGGGTGTCGAAGCCGTGGTGGGCGACCAGCTTGCGGGTCGCCTCGGCCACCGGGGCGAGCTTGTCGGGGTTGATGTCCATCAGGCACAGCTCGGCATCGCGGAGGGCGGGGAAGCTGAGCAGGTCGCCGATGAGCCGGAACGGGAAGACGTAGCCACCGGCGCCGATGAGGGTGATCTTGGGTGCAGACATGATCATCAGCCTAGGCAGCCGACGCCCCCGAGCGCGTCGTCGAGGACTCGGACTCCTTCCAGGATCCTCAGGTCGACCGGCTAGAGTGCCGTGGGTGACCAGCACGTCGACTCCCGGTCTGGAGGTCCAGTCGCCGGGGTTGTGGGTGCACCGCGGGGCGGTGCCGACCATGCCCCAGTTCCACCGCCACGACGACCTCGAGATCAACGTCGTGCTCGACGGGCAGCTGGAGTACCTGTTCGGTGGCGAGCGCCTGGTCGTGGCCCGCGGCCAGACCGCGCTGTTCTGGGCGGCGGCACCGCACCGGCTGATCGCGCCGGATCCGCCTCTGCACGGGGATGTCTGCTGGATCCACGTCCCGCTGCGGACGGCACTGCGCTGGAGTCTGCCGTCCTCGTTCGGGGCGCAGGTGCTGGCTCAGCGGACGGTGGTGGTGCCGACCACCGCGGTCGGCGGTCAGCTCCCGGATCAGGTCGCCACCTGGCAACGGGACCTGGCCACCTCGGCGGATCCCGCCGCCCTGTTGCTGGAGGTCAACGCCCTGGTGCTGAGGATCCTGGCAGCGCACCGGGGAGTCGGTGCGACCCGGACGGAGACCGGTGGGACCGCGAGCAGAGACCTGCAGCCGGTCGCCGCCATGGCCCGGTTCACCGCCGAGCGGTTCCGGGACCCGATCGGCACGACCGACATCGCCCGGGCGGCGGGGCTCAACCCGAACTACGCCACGACCCTGTTCCGCCAGTCGGTGGGCACCACCCTGGGCGAGCACCTGCTGCGCCACCGGATCGCCGAGGCCCAGCGACTGCTGATCACCACCCCGCTGACGGCCACGGCCGTCGCGCACGCCGCCGGCTTCGGCTCCTCCAGCAGCCTGTACGCCCACTTCGCCCGCGTGTGCGGGTGTGCGCCGGGGGAGTACCGCGCCACCCGGATCGACCGGTCCTCGGACCTGGCGGAGGCCCCGGCGCCGCGGCCGGCGCACCAGCCCGGGCGACGGGCGGAGCGCGCCCGTCGCCCCGGTGCCGGGGTCAGCTCGTCGGGTCGGTGAACACGACGTCGAACCGCTGGGCGCCGGGCCACAGCGCGTGCTCGGGGAGCACGTCGATGCCACAGGCCCGGGAGCCGACGCCGTGCACGGCGGCGTCCAGGAACAGGTGGCTGTGGGTCGGTGCCGGCAGCTCGTACGGGTGCGGGCTCCGGTCGAGATCCTGAGGTGTGTGGTGACTCAGGGTGAAGCCGGGCCGGCGCCCCCGCGGGCCGACCAGGGAGTGCAGCCGGAGCCGTGGGCCGGTGCCGTCGGACAGCTCGAGCTCGCGCACCGCGGCCCGGTGCCCGGTCTCCTGCGGACGGGAGTACGCGACGTTCAGCTCGTCGATCCCGGCCGCGTAGCGGCTGACCCGGGCGGCGTGGTCGGTGTCGGGGTAGGACTCGTGCGGTCCGGTGCCGAACCAGGCGGCCCGGTCGACCTCGGTCGGCAGGTCGAGACGGACCCCGACGCGCGGCCAGGTGCAGTCCCAGGCCGGGGACGGGTTGATCTCGACCCGCAGGGCCAGCCCCCCGTCGACCAGGGCCGTCCAGGTGTAGGTGGTGTCCACGAACAGGGTGCCGGCCGCGGCCGCGCTGCGGACCCGGACGACCAGACCGGACGCGTCGTCGTCCAGCCCCAGCAACCGGTGGCTGAGCCGGTCCAGGCCACGGTCGCGCCAGCGCCGCTCCGACGACGGCCCGGGGGCGCCCTCGCCGGCCGTCTCGTCGGGATCGCCGAGCTCGAACGACCCGCGCATCTCGGACCGGTCGTTGTCGGTGGGGCCGCGCCACAGCTCCAGCTGGGGCCCGTCCACCGGCAGCCCGTGCAGGCTGCGCAGCCGTCCGGTGGCGGCGTCGAACACCCCGGGCCCGATGGTCAGCTCGCCGTCGCCACGCACCACCTGGGTGCCGGCCGGGACCGGGGCGGCGGTCGAGCCGGGGGACTGACCGCTCCGGTCGAACTGCGCGCAGGCGACGACGTGGCCGGCGTCGCCCCAGGGGGTGTCGGCCACCAGCTCGGCGGCGACGGTCAGCCAGGTCTCGCCCGCTCCGGCGGCGGCCAGCAGCTCGTCCGGCAGCACCAGGGTCGACTCCCCACCCGGGGGGACCGTCGGCACCACCAGCACGCTCTCCTCCACCATCCGCCCGTCCAGCTCGCGTCGGGCGACGAACTGCAGGTGGCTGGTGTCGGCGGAGTGGTAGCGGCTGCGCACCACGAGGGTGGAGCCGTCCAGCGTCAAGATCACCGGCTGGCTGACGGCGGCGAACTCGGCCAGACCGGGGGTCGGGGTGTCGTCGGGCAGCACCATGCCGTCCATCACGAAGTTGCCGTCGTGCACGACCTCACCGAAGTCGCCGCCGTAGCCGTAGTACGGGGTGCCGTCGGCGGCGTGGGTGAGCAGACCGTGATCACGCCACTCCCACACGAAACCGCCGTGCAGACGGCCGTAGCGCTCGGCCAGGTCGTCGTACTCGGCGATCGCGCCCGGGCCGTTGCCCATCGCGTGGACGTACTCGCACATCAGGAAGGGCTTGCTCCGCACCCGTCGCGCCTCGGCCGGTCCGCACTCGAGCAGGGCACCGTGCTCGCCACCGATCGCCTCCGTCTCGGCCAGGTTCGGGTACATCCGGGAGTAGAT
>JBMDXL010000423.1:0-2079 GCA_048594465.1 Microlunatus sp.
GCTCGACCGCGTCGACGGCGGCCAGGCGAGCGACCGCGGCCTCCACGTCGGCCCCGGGGTCGATCCGCACCCGGAAGCTCCGGCTGAGCAGGTGATCCGGACCCTCCAGCAGTCCCAGCTCGCTGCCCTCCAGGGCCTGGGCGCCGGCGATGCCGACGGGGGAGGGAGCGAGACGGGTGATGTCGTGCGCGCCGAGGTCGGCGAGCACGGTGTCGAGGTCATCGACCCCGAGGTGGTCGGCGGCTCCGAGGACGCCGGCCGGGTGCAGCGGCACCGAGGACGTCATCGCGGCAGCGGCGTCGGGCTGCAGGGTCAGCAGCACCTCGCCGGGGATGATCCCGTCGGCGCCGCGCAGGACCGGGCCGAACTGGTCGGTGGAGGCGGCGGCGCCGCGGCGGCGGGTCGGACCGCTGGAGCGGCGCGACGGACCGGACTTCGAGGTAGGCATGATTGCCCCTTCCGTGTGGACAGGCGGCGCCCCGAAAGGTGCCTGCCCAGAGGACACTCGGAGCCTCGATTCCGATACGTGCCGGATCGCCGGCCGTCGTCGACCTGACCTGGCGGATCGCCGACCCGCTCACCGGGGTCGCCGGCCGCTGCCCGCCGGGTGGGTGATCCCGGCCACGCTCGGGCCCGCCCGGCCGCGTGGCGCCCGTCCCACGCCCCACGTGGTCCTTGGTCCGTCCCCCGAGGCGTCCTAGTCTTCGGAGCATGACGGTAACCACGACCTCGCCCGTGACGGACTACAAGGTGGCCGACCTGGGCCTGGCCGAGTTCGGCCGCAAGGAGATCAGCCTCGCCGAGCACGAGATGCCCGGGCTGATGGCCATGCGCACCCAGTTCGGGAAGTCCAAGCCGCTGGCCGGGGCGCGGATCGCCGGCTCGCTGCACCTGACCATCCAGACCGCCGTGCGGATCGAGACCCTGGTCGCCCTGGGCGCCGAGGTGCGCTGGGCCAGCTGCAACATCTTCTCCACCCAGGACCACGCGGCCGCGGCCATCGTCGTCGGTCCCGACGGCACCCCGGACGACCCCCGTGGCGTGCCGGTGTTCGCCTGGAAGGGCGAGTCGCTGGAGGAGTACTGGGAGTGCACCCGGGAGATCCTGATCTGGCCGAACGGCGAGTTCGCCAACATGATCCTCGACGACGGCGGTGACGCCACCCTGCTGGTGCACATGGGCGTCGACGCGGAGAAGGCCGGCGAGGTCCGGGAGGCGACCGAGGACGACCCGCACGAGCTGCGCGTCATCCTGGCCACCATCAAGCAGGCGCTGGCCGACGGGGTGTCCTTCGTCAAGATCGCCAACGAGATCAAGGGCGTCACCGAGGAGACCACCACCGGTGTGCACCGGCTCTACGAGTCGTTCCGTCGCGGGGCGCTGCTGTTCCCGGCCATCAACGTCAACGACTCGGTGACCAAGTCCAAGTTCGACAACAAGTACGGCGTCCGCCACTCGCTGATCGACGGTCTCAACCGGGCCACCGACGTGCTGATCGGCGGCAAGGTCGCCGTGGTCTGCGGGTACGGCGACGTGGGCAAGGGCTGTGCGGAGTCGCTGCGCGGGCAGGGTGCGCGGGTGATCGTCACCGAGGTCGACCCGATCTGCGCGCTGCAGGCGGCCATGGACGGCTTCCAGGTCACCACCTTGGAGGAGGCGCTGCCGGTCGCCGACATCTACGTCACCGCGACCGGCAACAAGGACGTGATCACCGCCGAGCAGATGACGCGGATGAAGCACCAGGCGATCGTGTCCAACATCGGCCACTTCGACAACGAGATCGACATGGCCGGTCTGGAGCGCTCCGGTGCGCGCCGGGTCACCATCAAGCCGCAGGTGGACCTGTGGACGTTCGACGCCGACACCGACGACGCCCGCTCCATCCTGGTCCTCTCCGAGGGGCGGCTGATGAACCTGGGCAACGCCACCGGTCACCCGAGCTTCGTCATGTCGAACTCCTTCACCAACCAGGTGCTGGCCCAGATCGAGCTCTTCACGCGCCTCGAGGAGTACCCCACCGGCGTCTACGTGCTGCCCAAGCACCTCGACGAGGAGGTCGCCCGCCTCCACCTCGAGTCG
>JBMDXL010000424.1:0-8831 GCA_048594465.1 Microlunatus sp.
CCATCCCCCGGCACCGTGTCTGTGGACAGTGCTCGATGCCGGATTCAGCCTGTGGAAAACCCGTTCGCACATCGCATACGCGTTCGCACACCGTGCCGGGTGCGCGAACGCGGGAGAAGTGTGCGAACGCGGGATCCTAGAACCTCGCGGTCTCGGTATAGGTGCCCCACTCGTCGCGGAGCACGTCGCAGATCTCCCCCAGTGTGGCCTCGGCCCGGGCGGCGGCCAGCATCGGCGGCACCAGGTTCCCGGTGGTCGACTGCGCGGCCGTGCGGAGGTCGGCCAGCGTCCGACGGACCAGCGCGTCGTCCCGGGCGGCCCGGCGCTCCGCGAGCACCCGGCGCTGCTCCAGCTCGACCTCGTGGCTGACCCGCAGGATCTCCAGCTCACCGGACACGGTCGCGGTGTGGGTGTTGACGCCGACGATCTGCTTGTCGCCCTTCTCCAGGGCCGTCTGGTACGCGAACGCGGAGTCGGCGATCAACGAGGTGAACCACCCCTCCTCGATGCCCCGCAGCAGCCCGGAGGTCACCGGCCCGATCGGGTGCCGGGCGTCCTCGCCGCCGCCCAGCTCGATGATCTGGGTGAAGATCTGCTCCGCCTCGGCCTCCAGCCGGTCGGTCAGCGCCTCGACGTACCAGGAGCCGCCGAGCGGGTCGGCCACGTTGGTCACCCCGGTCTCCACCGCCAGCACCTGCTGGGTCCGCAGGGCGATCTCGGCCGAGGACTCGGTGGGCAGGGCCAGCGTCTCGTCCAGCGCGTTGGTGTGCAGCGAGTTGGTGCCCCCGAGCACGGCCGCCATCGCCTCGACAGCGGTCCGCACCACGTTGTTGTACGGCTGCTGCGCGGTCAACGACACCCCCGCGGTCTGGGTGTGGAACCGCAGCCACTGGGCCTTGGCCGTGGTCGCGCCGTACCGGTCCCGCAACCAGCGGGCCCAGATCCGACGGGCCGCCCGGAACTTGGCGATCTCCTCGAAGAAGTCGATGTGCGCGTCGAAGAAGAAGCTGAGTCCGGGGGCGAAGTCGTCCACGGCCAGACCGCGGGACAGCCCCAGCTCCACGTAGCCGAAGCCGTCGGCGAGGGTGAACGCGAGCTCCTGCGCGGCCGTCGAGCCGGCCTCGCGGATGTGGTAGCCGGACACGCTGAGCGGCTTGTAGGCCGGCACCTCGGTCAGGCAGAACTCCATCAGGTCGCCGATCAGCCGCAAGTGCGGCTCGGGGCCGAACAGCCACTCCTTCTGGGCGATGTACTCCTTGTAGATGTCGGTCTGGAGGGTGCCGTTGAGGTCGCCGATGGCCACGCCCTGCCGCTCGGCGGCCACCAGGTACAGGCAGAAGACCGGCACCGCCGGACCGGAGATCGTCATCGAGATGGTCACCGCGCCCAGATCGATCCCGGCGAACAGCACCTCCATGTCCGCAGCCGAGTCGATGGCCACCCCGCAGTGCCCGACCTCGCCCAGACTCAGGGCGTCGTCGGAGTCCCGGCCCATCAGGGTCGGCATGTCGAAGGCGACGCTCAGCCCACCGCCGCCGGCATCCAGGATCATCCGGTAGCGCTCGTTGGTCTGCGCCGCGGAGCCGAAACCGGCGAACTGCCGGATCGTCCACGCCCGACCCCGGTAGCCGGTGGCGTGCAGACCGCGGGTGTACGGGAACTCCCCCGGCCAGCCGATCCGCGGCATCCGCGGGTCGGCGGACTCGGCCGCGCCGTCCGGCGGTCCGTACACCGGGTCGACCTCGAGCCCGGACAGCGTGGTGAAGTCGTCGTCGCGGACCCGGCCTGCGGCGAGGGCGGCGTCGTACGCGGCCTGCCAACGGTCCCGGCCGCTCGGGGCGGGCTCGGGTGCACCAGGATTCTGCGTCATCGGGAACCTCCACCCAGATCCTAGGATGTCCTACTAATCTCCCAAACCCGCCGGGTCTCCGGGCCTGCGCCCGTTGCCGCTCGGGCGCCGCAGTGGCAGGGTCGGGTCATGGACACGCCGTACGAGGCCGCGGGTGGGATCGACGGACTGCGTCGGCTGGCCGCGGCCTGGCACCGGCGGGCGGTCGACGACGAGGTCGTCGGGCACGCGTTCAGCCACGGCTTCGCCGACGACCACGTCGAGCGGCTGGCGTCCTACTGGGCCGAGGCCCTCGGCGGTCCCGATCTCTACTCCTCCCGGTACGGCGACGAGACCACGGTCGTCCGGCTGCAGAGGGGGAACGGTGAGCACGACGAGATGAACCACCGGGCGGTGGCCTGCTTCGACGCCGCCCTGGGCGACGCGGGCCTCACCGAGCCGCGACTGGCGAGCACCCTGCACGACTACTGGGCCTGGGCCACGTGGACGACGATGTACCGCCACCACGGGTCCGCGGACGCGATCCCGGACGGCCTGGCGATCCCCCGCTGGTCCTGGGACGGTCTGGTCGCCGCGGCACCGTGACCACCCGGCCAGGCGTCGGGCCGCGACGCACCCAGGACCTCCGTGCGTGATCCCCGGGAGGGCGTGGCGCCGGACGGCACGATCGTCACCGGCGTCGACCGACGTGCGGTCCCGCCCGCGTACGAGTCCGTGCTTACCGCGCTGCAGGAGGCGCTCGCGGCCTGGCCGACGGTGTCGTCCTACCTGGACGGGTCGGTGGCCACCGGCCAGGCCCGCCCCGGGCGCTCCGACGACGACGTGCTCACCGTGGGCCTGCCCCGCGACCGGGCCGCGGACCTCGGCCGCGCTCTGACAGGCCGCTTCGCCGGCCTGGCCCGGGAGGTGGCCCTGGCCCCCGCCCAGCCCGCCGACCTGGTCGGGGACGACGACCCGGCGTACGGGATGCGGGTCTTCGTCCGCCACTACTGCGTCCACCTGGGCGGTCCCGAGCAGGCGCCCGGCGGCAGCTTCCGCGCCGACGCCCGGGCCGCCCGCGGCTTCAACGGTGACATCGATCACCACCTCCGCCGCTGGCGGCGGGATCGGACCGATCCGGACGTGCTGGGACGCCGGATCGCCCGCAAGACCCTGCTGGCCACCGCCGGTCTGGTCAGCGTCCTGGATTCCACCTGGACGACCGACCGCGCGCTGGCCGCGGACCGCTACCGCCGGCACCGGCCCGACCTGGCCGACGGGCTGGCCGTGCTGCTGGCCTGGAGCGACGACGAGTCCACCGCTGACACCCGGCCGGTGCGGGAGGTCCTCGCCCCGGACGGGGTCGTGGCGCAGCTCGTGGCCGACGTCGCGGCGCGGGTCGGGCTCTGGCGGTCCCCGCCCTCTCCCTGAGGAGCCCCGGGACCGCGGCACCGGAGCGGGGGTCACCTGTCGTTCATCGTCGCGTCACCCCCCGCCCGTACGGTCGCGCCCGTGGATGTCTCTCCCGCGCCCCGGGTCGTCGCCGTCATCCCCGCCCGTGGTGGCTCCAAGGGGGTGCCGGGCAAGAACCTGCGACGGGTCGGCGGGGTGTCGCTGATCGCCCGGGCGGTCCGCGCCGCCCGCGCGGCCACCTCGATCACCCAGGTGTGCGTCTCCACCGACGACGCCGCGATCGCCGCCGAGGCCGAGGCCGCCGGCGCCACCGTGATCGAGCGGCCCGCCGCTCTGGCCGGGGACACGGCCACCTCGGAGTCGGCCCTGCTGCACGCGCTGGAGACCCTGGCCCCGGAGGGTCCGCCGGTCGAGGTCCTGGTCTTCGTGCAGTGCACCAGCCCCTTCGTCGCGGCGGCCGACCTGGACGCCGCGGTCGAGCTGGTGCTCACCGACCGGGCCGACGCCGTGTTCGCGGCCGTTGACAACCACGCCTTCCTCTGGCGCCCCGACGGCGATCGCGTGGTCGGGGTCAACCACGACGCCGCCCACCGCCAGCGTCGGCAGGACCGGCCGCCGGAGTTTCGCGAGACGGGCGCGTTCTACGCCTTCCGCGCCGACCGGTTCGCCACGGTCGGGCACCGCTTCTTCGACCGCACGGCGGTGGTCGCGGTGCCGGAGCTGACCGCGCTCGAGATCGACACCGAGGCCGACCTGGCTGTCGCCGGGGCGCTGGCCCCGCTGCTGGATCCCCGACCGTCCCTGCTCGACGTGGCGGCGGTGGCCACCGACTTCGACGGGGTGCACACCGACGACCGGGTGCTGGTCGACCAGGACGCCGTGGAGGCGGTCCGGGTGTCCCGCGGCGACGGCCTCGGGGTGTCGATGCTGCGCGAGGCCGGCGTCCCGTTCGTGATCGTGTCCAAGGAGCGCAACCCGGTGGTCGGCGCGCGGGGTGCCAAGCTCCGGGTCGACGTCCTGCAGGGCGTCGACGACAAGGTCTGCGCGCTGACCGCCTGGCTGGACCGACGGGGCCTGCGGGCCACCGAGGTGGCGTACGTCGGCAACGACCTCAACGACCTGCCCGTGATGGCCGCCGTGGGCTGGCCGATCGCGGTGGCCGACGCCCATCCCGAGGTGCGCCGGGCGGCCCGTCTGGTGCTGACCCGGCCCGGCGGTCACGGTGCCGTACGGGAGGTCTGCGACCTGGTCCTGGCCGGCCGCGCGGCGCGCGCGGCCGCCACGGACCCGACCGCCTGAGCCGATCGCGCACGCGAGAAGCCGTCACCGGCGGACGGTGCGCCACCCCCGGAGCGCCCACGCCGGCAGCAGCAACCGGGCCGCCGCCCGCACCCGGCCGCGCACCGGCCCCGGCCGGTCACGGCGGACGGGCAGTCCGGGACCGTCCCGGCACTCGACCAGCTCCTCGATCCGCTCCACCAGGTCGTCGTCGGCGGCCGGATGGAAGTAGTTGTCGGCCAGCCAGGCCGGATCGGGGTGGTGGGCCCGACCGGCCCGCACATCGGCCAGATCGCCCAGGCAGCCCGAGCCCACGAACACCGAGTTGATCAGCTCGTCGGAGACCCCGAAGTCGGACAGCACGACCACGGGCACGCCGGTGTCGATGGCCTCCAGGGCCGCCGTGGAGGACACGGTCACCAGGCAGCGGGCCCGGGCCAGGGCCGCCTGCATGGACCCGGCACTGAACCGTACGGCGTCGGCCGGCACCCGTCCGCTGGCCTGCAGCGCCTCCCACACCGCCACGTACGGGAGCTCCTCGTGATGGGTCTGCTGCTCCCCGGGCAGCGCGCGCACCTTGACGACGGCCGCGCCCGGAGGACGCACGGTGGCCAGGGCCAGCAGGATCGCCTCGCGGTCGACCCGGGCCGCCGGCACCTTGGCCTGGGCGGCGAACACCACGTCCGCCCCGCCGTGGGTGACCTGAGCGCGGCTGACCGGAGCGCGGGTCAGGAAGGGCAGCCCGCTGAGAGCGACCCCGAGCCCGGGTGCGGACGCCGCGGCCAACCGGGTGAACTCCGTCCGTTCCCGGCGGCTGTGGACCACCAGCAGGTCGCAGCCGCGACGGTGGACGACGGCCCGCGCGGAGGCCGGGACGCTGATGCCCGGAAGGCCGGTGACCAGCACCGGGCGCCGCGCTCCCCGGACCACCGGGAGCCCGGCCAGCAGGGCGACGGTCGGACCGGTGCAGGCCAGCAGCAGCACGTCCGGCGGCTCCCGCCGGAGCAGCCGTCGCAGACCGAGCAGGGAGAGCCGGTCGACGGGCAGACCGGTGGCGGCGCGGCTCTGCTCGGCCGAGGGGGCGACCGGCGAGCGGAGCAGCACCTGACGCCGGCTCCAGGCGGCCGGCAGCCGGTCCAGGGTCGACGCGCTCCACTTCAGGTAGGAGTCGGCGTCGGCCACCGCGAGCACCCGCAGGGGTCCGGTGCTCGCTCCGGCGGGGCGGTTCAGAAGTCGCCCGCGGCCGAGCGCGTCGGGGTGAGCAGGGAGGTGAGGTCGTCGCACTGCTCGTCCGACATCGAGGCCAGCCCGAAGCGGGCGGCGACGATCGCGTCGGTGGCCTGCTGGAGCACCCGCTGACCGTCGGGGGTGATCGAGGCGAGCACGGCGCGGCCGTCCTCGGGATGCGGAGTGCGCTGGATCAGACCGGCGCTCTCCAGCCGCTTGACCAGCGGGGTCACCGACGTGGCGTGGACCTGCAGCCGCTCACCGATCTTGCCCAGCGGCAGCGCCCCCCGCCGGGAGAAGGAGAGCAGGACCAGCACCTCGTAGCGGGCGAAGGTGAGCCCGAGAGGACGGAGCAGCTCGTCGAGCTCGGTGAGGACCAGCTGGTGGACGCGCATCAGCGACGTCACCGCGCGCATCCGCGGGGTCTCGTCCCAGCGCTCGCCCCAGAGGCGGGCCGCCTCCTGGATCGGGTCGAACGGCAGCGGTGCGCGTCCGGTGCTCACGTCCCGTCGTCCTCCGTGGCTGTCGTCGTGGTCGGCCCGGTGCCGAGACCCGCCTCGTGGATCACCCGCTGGATCAGCCGCTCGCGGTCGTCGATCTCGGAGACCCACTTGATCTCCCGCAGCCCCTGGTCCTGGGCGGCGGACTCGAACACGAAGTGACCGTAGCCGAGGATCCGGCCGAGTACGGGGCGGTCCACGGTGATGTCCAGGATCCGGGTCAGCGGCATGCTCGCCCGCAGCTGGTTGAGGTTGCCGTGCACCCGGTACACCTTCTGGTTGGTGACCACGAAGCGGTCCCGGAACTGCTCGGCCAGCACCCAGCCGGCGTTCGCCACGACCCCGAGTGCGAGCAGCAGGACCACCCAGAAGATCCAGGAGGTGAACACGAACGCACCGGCCAGAACCCACAAACCCAGACCGAAGCGGATCCCCGGCCACACGCTGGCCGCCCAGTGCCGCGTCACCTGGTCGCGCATCTGCTCGCCGTCCTCGACGAGCAGGTAGCGCTCGACACCGGGTTCGAGCCAGGCCAGCAGTCCGGACACGCTGGTCAGCCGGCGAGGGCGTTGAAGAAGGTGATCAGGGAGTTGATCGCGGTGCCCACGGCCGCCGCGGCTCCCCGGACGGCGTCCGCCGCCCCCTGGGGCTGGTTCACCAGGTAGAACAGCACGAAGCCGACGACCAACAGCAGCAGCATCCGCTTGATCCACTTCATCGCTGCGTCCACTCCCCTGGTCTCGATCGCACGACGGCACGGCCGTCCGCGCTGGTGGTGACTTTTCTACCCCACGCTCAGGCGCCTCTCACGCACGCCGACACCGCCACGCCCAACCGGCCTCAGGCTGTAGTTGAGACTGAGAGCCGGGGTGCTCAGGCCCGCGGGACGACCCGGTCGGCGGCGGCGTACGCGTCGAGGTGACCCGCCGCCACCTGCTCGGCGAGCGCCTCCAGCCCGTCGTGACCGTGGCCGGGCAGCCTGGCCCGCAGCCGGGCCAGCACCAGCGACTCCACCTCCCGACGCGCCCGGTCGTGCCGACGCCGGGTGAGCAGACCCGACGCCGACGCGTGCGCCCGGAACCGGTCCAGCTCGGCCAGCAGCTCGGGCACCCCGGTGCCGGTGACCGCGCTGGTGGTGAGCACCGGAGGCTTCCAGTCCTCCGCCTCCCGCTGGGCCAGGGCGATCATGGTCCGCAGCTCCCGGACGACCACGTGGGCACCGTCCCGGTCGGCCTTGTTGACCACGAACAGGTCGCCGATCTCCAGCACCCCGGCCTTGGCGGCCTGGATCCCGTCGCCCATGCCGGGCGCGAGCAGCACCAGCGTGGCGTCGACCTGTCCGGCCACGTCGACCTCGGACTGGCCGACCCCGACGGTCTCCACCAGCACGGTGTCGAACCCGGCCGCGTCCAGCACCCGGCTCGCCTGCGGAGCGGCCACCGCCAGACCGCCCAGGTGCCCGCGGGTGGCCATCGAGCGGATGAACACCCCGGGGTCGAGGGCGTGCGCCTGCATCCGGACCCGGTCCCCAAGCAGCGCGCCCCCGGAGAAGGGCGAGCTGGGGTCGACGGCCAGCACGGCCACCCGCTCCCCGCGCTCGCGCAGGGCGGTGACCAGCGCCGCGACAGTGGTGGACTTGCCCACCCCCGGCGCCCCGGTCAGACCGACCACCCGGGCGCGCCCGGTGTCGGGCGCCAGCCGGGCCATCAGCGCCGGGAGTCGCGAGTCGTGGTTCTCGACCAGGCTGACGAGTCGGCCGACCGCACGGGCCCTTCCGGCCCGTGCCTGGTCGATCAGGACCTCCAACGCGGGATCGGCCGGCGGCTGGGCGCCCATCAGGCCGCGGTCAGGAGGAGAGCGTCGCCCTGCCCCCCGCCACCGCAGAGCGCGGCGACCGCGGTCCCGCTGCCCCGCCGCTGCAGCTCGTACGCCAGGTGCAGCACCAGCCGGGCCCCGGACGCCCCGATCGGATGACCCAGCGCGATCGCCCCGCCGTGCACGTTGACGCGCTCGTCGATCTGCGCCGCGGTCAGCCCCAGGGCCCGGGCGCTCGCCAGCCCGACCGGCGCGAACGCCTCGTTGATCTCGATCAGGTCCAGGTCGCCGACCTGCAGACCCTGCCGGGTCAACGCCTTGTCGATCGCCCGGGCCGGCTGCAGCTGCAGCGAGGAGTCGGGACCGGCCACCTGCCCGTACGCCCCGATCCGGGCCAGCACCGGCAACCCGAGCCGCGCGGCGGCGTCGGCCGAGGCGACCACCAGGGCGGCGGCGCCGTCGGAGATCGGGCTGGACGACGCCGCGGTGATGATCCCGTCGGCGCCGAACGCGGGGCGCAGACCGGCCAGGCCCTCGGCGGTGACCCCGGCGCGGACGCCCTCGTCGACCCCGATCGTCACCGTCGCACCCTTCCGCCGCGGCACCTCGACCCCGACGATCTCGGCGGCCAGCAGGTCGGCGGCGGCCTCGGCGCGGTGGTGGGAACGGGCGGCGAAGGCGTCGGACTCGCGTCGGGTCACCTCCTGAGCGCCGCTGTTGCAGTCCTCGGTCAGCCGTCCCATCGCCTGGTCGGTGAACGCGTCCCACAG
>JBMDXL010000425.1:0-3225 GCA_048594465.1 Microlunatus sp.
AGCACTGGACGAAGACCTGGCCGTTCTCGTCGACCAGGGCCAGCGAGCTGTGGGTCTCCAGGTAGAAGTGCTCCTGGCCGCCGAACTCGAACTCGCCGGTGAACCGGTGCGCGGCCGCGGCCAGCCCGGCCTCGGCGTCACCCCGGGAGACGGTGCGCCGGTGGCCCTGGAAGGACTCCTGCTCGATCGCCTCGGTCAGGGTGATCAGGCTGGGCACCGGCTCGTAGTCCACCTCGATGGCCTCCGCCCCGCGGCGGGCGGCGTCCAGGGTCTCCCCCAGCACCCAGCAGACCGCGTGGCCGTGGAACATCACCTCGGAGGGGAAGAGCGGCTCGTCGTGCTTGATGCCGGCGTCGTTGACCCCCGGCACGTCCTCGGCGGTCAGCACCCGGACGACCCCGTCGACGTCGTACGCCGGCTTCACCCGCAGGTCGGTGATCAGGGCCCGCGCGTGCGGCGCCTGCACCGGCCAGGCATGCAGCACGCCGTGGGTGCGCATGATCAGGTCGTCGGTGTAGAGCGCGGCTCCGGTGACGTGCAGGTTCGCGGCCTCGTGCGGCAGCTCCAGACCCACCTTGGCGCCGGACGGGCGGTCGGACAGCGACCCCGTCGCGTGCGGCACCCGCTCCTGCGTCGTCATGCCACACCCCCCAGGTGCTGCGCCTGCTCGGTCTCGACGAAGAACTTGCGGACGGACTGGCCGAGCATCGCCGTGCGGAAGGCCGACGACGCACGATGATCATCCATCGGGGTGCCCTCGGTGGCCAGCACCGCGGCCGCCGCGTCGGCGGTCTCGGCCGTCCACGCCTTGCCGGTCAGGAACTCCTCGGTCGCGGTGGCCCGCAGCGGCGTGGCCGCCGCGCCGCCGATGCCGATCCGGATCTGCGCCACGGTGCCGTCGTCGGCCAGGGAGAGGGCCCAGGCCACAGCGATGCTGGAGATGTCGTCGAAGCGTCGCTTGGCGATCTTGTGGAACGCGGTCAACGGGGCCAGCGGCCGCGGCAGCACGATGCTGACGATCAGCTCGTCGGGACGACGCAGGGTCTGCCGGTAGCCGGTGAAGTAGTCGGCCAGCGCGACCGTGCGCTGCCCCGCCGCCGAGCCCAGCACCAGCGACGCGTCCAGGGCCAGCAGCACCGGTGGCGAGTCCCCGATCGGGGAGCCGGTGCCCAGGTTCCCGCCCAGCGTGGCCGAGTTGCGGATCAGTCGGGAGGCGAACTGGGGGAACAGCGCGGCCAGCAGCGGGACCTCACCGGCGAGCCGGCTCTCGATCTCCGACAGGGTCAGCGCCGCCCCGAGGGTGATGGCGTCGTCGTCGAACGCGTACGTCCGCAGCTCGGGCAACCGGTCGATCCCGATGCTCAGCGCGGCCCGGGCGTGCTTGAGGTTGAGGTCGACGCCCCAGTCGGTGGAGCCGGCGACCAGCTTGGCGCCGGGTTCGGCGGCGAGCAGGTCGAGGGCCTCGCTCAGGCTCCCCGGGCGGACGTAGTCGCCGAACGGGCCGGACGTCCGGGCCGGGACCGGCGCCGGGGCCGGGTCGGCGGTGCGGGTGTGCAGCGGGTCGCTGGGCGCGGGATCCTCCAGCGCGTACGCGGCGTCACGGATCGGCCGGTAGCCGGTGCAGCGGCACAGGTTGCCGCTCAGGGCGTGCAGGTCGAAGCCGTTGGGACCGTGCTCGTGGTCGGCAGCCGGCTCCTCGCGGGCGTGCTCGGGCTCCGCTCCGACGACGTCCGAACCGACAGCGCTGCCGCAGCGGCCGCGGCGGTAGAACTCGGCGGCCATCGAGCAGACGAAACCGGGGGTGCAGTAGCCGCACTGCGACCCGCCCCGGACCGTCATCTCGCGCTGCACCGGATGCAGCGCCGTCGGCGTGCCGAGACCCTCGGCGGTGACCACCTCCTGCCCGTCCAGTGCCGCGGCGGGCACCAGGCAGGAGTTGATCGCCGTCCAGCTGCTGCGGCCGGTGTCGGCGTCGGGCCGCAGGACGACCACGGCGCAGGCGCCGCACTCCCCCTCGGCGCACCCCTCTTTGGTGCCGGTCAGCCCGCCGCCACGCAGCCAGTCGAGCAGGGTGGTCTCGCCACCCACCTGACCGAGGGGTCGGAACTCTCCGTTGACGCACACGCGGGACACCGTCATCACGCTCCAATCCACGACACACCAAAGCGCCCCGGGGGGCGCCGTCCTCCGCCATGGAGAACGGGTGCATGGTTCGAACGGCCTGGTCGTGGCTCCGATCGTCGGTTATCCATGCGAACGACGGTGGAGCGTTGGAGGCACAGTAATCGAGGATTGTTGCGAGCGCTAGACCCTTGCGAAAAATCTTTTCCGCGATGCGGAGCCGAATCTGGTGACGGTCAGGAAGAGCGGCGCGGTGTGGTCGGAACGAGGCGCAGCGCCCGGGCCGGGCAGGCCGCCGCCGCCGCTCGGGCGTGGGCCAGGAGGTCCGTGACGTCCTGGCCGTCTCTCTGGCCCGGGATGGGCCGGGCTCGGTCCAGGGCGGTCGGGTCGATGATCGGGTACCCCCACTCGTCCAGCCGGACGCGTTCGGCCAGCAGCACCGCGCACAGTCCGTGGGCGGTGCAGGCCGTCGGGTCCACCCGCAGCCGTACGCCGTCGGGGCCGGTCACGACCGGCTCCACGCGCTGCTGGACGTTCCGACATCCCGGCCCACCCGGGCAGTGAGGGCACCGTGGGCGACACAGCGACCGGAGGCGTGAGCCCGCAGGTCGGCTGCGAAGACGGTGAGGGCACTGGCCGCCATCGTCACCGCCCCGTCCGGGTGGTGACAGGCACCACGACCGCTGATGACCGGCAGCCGATGCCGCAGCCGGTGCTCGGCGTCCGCCGCCGTCGACGGGTCGAGCAACGCCCACCAGTCCTGCGCCACCGCCGGCAGACCGAACATGCAGGGTCCGCACTGCCCCGCGGTCTGGTCGGCCAGGTAGGTCAGCACGCCGGCCACCGTGCGCAACGGGCAGCCGACCGCGTCGACCATGAGCAGTCCCGCGCCGAGCTCGCCGGACAGGTCACCCACGCTGCGGGCGGCCAGGTCCGACCACGGGTGCCAGCGCCCTCCGTAACCACCGACCAGCACGGCCCGGGGCTCCGCCGTCGGTCCGGCCCCGAGCACGAGGTCACCGACCCGGGTGGTCTCGGCGCCCTCGATCACCGCCGGGCGCTGGACGTCCCCGGCCAGGCTGAGCAACCGGGTGCGGGTGGCTG
>JBMDXL010000426.1:0-2776 GCA_048594465.1 Microlunatus sp.
GTCGACCTTGCCCAGGAAGTCGTCACCCATCCGCGCCCAGACCGACGACGGCACGAAGGCGCGCGAGGCGGCCGAGCACTTCTGGCCCTGGAAGTCGAAGGCCCCGCGGATCAGGGCGGTGGTGAGCACCTCGGGATCGGCGGAGCTGTGGGCCACCACGAAGTCCTTGCCGCCGGTCTCGCCGACCAGGCGGGGGTAGCCGCGGTAGGTGGAGAGCCTGCTGCCGACCTGCTGCCACAGGCTCTGGAAGACCGCCGTCGAGCCGGTGAAGTGGATGCCGGCCAGCCGGGGGTCGTTCAGCACCACGTCGGAGACGAGCGGTCCGTCACCGAAGACCAGGTTGATGACGCCCGCCGGGAGCCCGGCCGCCTCGAGCAGCTGCATGATCACGTACGCCGCCGCGGCCTGGGTCGGGGCCGCCTTCCACACCACGGTGTTGCCCATCAGGGCCGGGGCGGTCGGCAGGTTGCCGGCGATGGCGGAGAAGTTGAACGGGGTGATGGCGTAGACGAAGCCCTCCAGCGGGCGGTACTCCACCCGGTTCCAGACACCCGGCGAGGAGATCGGCTGGTCGGCCAGGATCTGCCGGGCGTAGGCGACGTTGAAGCGCCAGAAGTCGACCAGCTCGCAGGGGGTGTCGATCTCGGCCTGGTACGCCGTCTTGGACTGGCCCATCATGGTGGCGGCGGCGACCCGCTCGCGCCAGGGGCCGGCCAGCAGGTCGGCGGCGCGGAGGAAGACGGCGGCGCGGGCGTCGAAGGGCAGGTCGCGCCAGCCGGCGGCGGCCCGGGAGGCGGCCTCCACGGCGTCGGCCACGTCGGTGGCGGTGGCCTCGGTGTAGCGACCGATCACGCTGGCGTGCCGGTGCGGCTGGACGACCTCGTATACCGGGCCGGCCGCGGTGCGGTGCTGACCGTCGATCACCTGGCGGATGTCCAGCGGGTTGCCGGCCAGCCGGTCCAGCTCGACGACCAGCCGGGCGCGCTCGGGCGAGCCGGGGGCGTAGTCGTTGACCGGCTCGTTCAGCGGGAGGGGAACCTGGGTGATGGCGTCCACGGGGCGATCCTTCGCGAGTGGGGCCAGATCGGTGCGGGGGACCGAGGTGGCCGGGGTGATTCGGTGTCCCCAGTCAATGCCCTGCCAGGGATCTGTGTCGTTGTCAGATCGCACAGAAGATGGGGGCTTTTGTCGTACGATCGACCAAGCGCGAAACGGCGGAGGCGGATGTGGCCACAGTGTCGGGTGGGGTGTCGTTGGGCCTGTTGCTGCAGGCTCTCGGCGCGACGGTGGCGACAGCGGTCGCGACACCGGCCGGCACGGACGGGGTGATCGGCTCGGTGGTGCTGCTGGAGGCCGCAGACCTGGGTGCGCCCTCGGCGAGCGGTGACCTGGCTGTGCTGATCGGGGTGCCGGCGCCGGACGCCACCGCCTGGCTCGAGCGGCTGGCCGCCCTGGACCTCGGGCAGCGGCCGCTGGCGGCCGCCACGAAGCAGCTGTCCAGCGAGCTGCGCGCTGCGGCCGACCGGGCCCGAGTGGCGCTGGTCGCCGTGCACCCCCAGGCCCGGATCGAGCTGGTGCTCGCCACCGTCCGTAGCCTGCTGGAAGGTGTCGCCAGCCAGGCCGTGACCGGCGACCCGGCCGACGAGCCGCTGGCGGGGGAGAACGACCTGTACGGCCTGGCCCAGACGGTGGCGGCGCTGACCGGCGGGCTGGTCAGCATCGAGGACGAGCGCTCCCGGTTGCTGGCCTACTCGGCCACCGACGGGGCCGCCGACGAGCTGCGGATGATGTCCATCCTCGGTCGGGCCGGCCCGGCGGACTACCTGCGGCGGCTGCGGCAGCGCGGGGTGTTCGACCGGCTGCGGACCGAGCGGCGGGCCGTCGAGGTGCCGGCCGACGACGAGCTGGGCTGGCGCCGCCGGCTGGTGGTCGACATCCGCCCGCTGGGTGGTGCTGACGGTCCGCGCCGGTCCGGGGAGGGGGGTTCACTCGGCACGATCTGGATCCAGGAAGGCGCCTCGACCCTCGACCCGGACGCCGGGTCGGTGCTGGAGGGCGCCGCCGCGATCGCGGCCCGGTTGATCGAGCGGGCCCGCAGCGCACCGACCCAGGAGGCGTTGCAGATCCCGCGGTTGCTGGGTCTGCGCGGCGGCGGGGTCGACGTCCCCTCGCTGGCCGCCGCCCTCTCGCTGCCGGCCACGGGTCCGGCCGCCGTGATCGGGCTGGCCCCGCGCGGAGCGGCCGTCGCCGTCTGGCCGAGCGGGGTGCCGATCGGCGACCTGGCGGCGGCTGTCCGGCTGCACGCCAGCGCGTACGCCCCGGAGTCGTTGGTGGCCACCACGGAGCGCCGGATCTACGTGCTGGTGCCGCGGGCTCGCCCGGCCGGGCTGTCCCGCTGGGTCACGGGGATGCTGGACCGGCTGACCCGGCGCACGGGTCTGGAGCTGCGGGCCGCCGTGGCCGCGCCGGTGCCCGACCTGGACGACGTCGGAACGGCGCGGGCCGAGGTCGACCGGGTGCTCGACCGTTCCGGCTCGGAGCCGGTCACCACCCTTGCCCGCTCCCGCACCTCCGTGCTGCTCGGGGAGATCGCCGATCTGATCGCGGACCGGGAGCAGCTCCGTGACCCGCGTCTGCAGGCGCTGATCGACGACGACCGCGCGCGGGACGGCTCCCTGCTGGTCAGCGTGGAGCGCTATCTCGATCACTTCGGCGACGTCCGCGCCGCGGCCGCCGACCTGCACATCCACCCCAACACCCTGCGCTACCGGATCCG
>JBMDXL010000427.1:0-2877 GCA_048594465.1 Microlunatus sp.
GTGCCGTCGTAGCGGACGCCCAGCCGCCAGCGCACCTGCGGAGACGCTTCGGCGCTGCTCATCGGCGCCGGTAGCGCAGATCGCGGACGACCCGACCCGCGTCGATCCCGCGCTGCTCGAAGCGGGTCAGCGGACGGTCCGGATCGCGGTCGGCCCAGCCGTCGGCGGAGATCGCGGCGGTGGCCAGGTCGGGGTGCGTGTCCAGCACCGTCCGCATCTGGTCGGCGTAGTCGGCCCAGTCGGTGGCCAACCGCCACTGCCCGCCCGGACGCAGGCGGTCGGCCGCCAGATGGGCGAAGGCGTGGTCCACCAGGCGGCGCTTGTGGTGCTTGGCCTTCGGCCAAGGATCGGGGAAGAACGTCCACAGCTCGGCGACGCTGCCCGGGCCGAGCAGGTGGGTCAGTCCGTCGACCGCGTCGGTCTGCAGCAGCCGCACGTTGGTCACCCCGGTCTCGTGCAGCCGGTGCACGGCGCGGGCCACCCCGGGGAGGTAGACCTCGAAGGCGAGCACGTCCACCTCGGGGCGGGCGGCGGCCATGGCCACCAGCGACTCACCGGTGCCGGGCCCGATCTCCACCACCAGCGGCGCCTCCCGGCCGAACACGGCGGACGGGTCAAGGGGGTGACCGGGGGCCACCGAGGTGCTCGTCGACCGCTGCGGCACCTCCAGCACGTACGCGTGCCGCAACCGCTCCCAGGCGCGCAGGTGCACCGGTCGCATCCGGGTGCTGCGGCGGACGAAGGAGGTGACCTCGCGGTGCACCCGCGGGGCGCGCGGCGGGGTGGTCGGCTCGGTCACGGCCCAGACCCTACCCAGATCAGCCCCGGGCGGACGGTGTCGACGGGGCCGGGACGCACCACCGGTCCGCCACGACGCGCGTGACGGACCGGTGGTGAGTGGAGCAGGGTGACGGACCCGAGATCAGGCCGCCGTGTCGCTGGGCACGTAGTTCCGCGCCAGCTTGATCTTGTTCTTCGCCGCCGAGCGCATCTTCAACCGCTGCGCCCGCGGGGGCACGCCGTTGATCTCCTGGGTGGAGTAGGCGTAGACGCCGACCGACCAGGCCATCGCGTCCAGGTTGCGGTCGAGCGCGACCCGGTCGACGTTGCCCAGGTTGTCGCACACCTGGTGGTAGCACGGGTCGTAGGCCGCTCCGGCGGTGCCGCCCCACTTGGCCGCCTGGGCCGCGGTCTTGATGCCCTCGGCCCCGGTGAACAGCCCACCGGCCGGGATGCCGACGGTGATGAACTCGCCGTAGTCGGAACGACCGGAGAAGTCGGTCCCCTCGGTCTCCACGCCGAGCCGGTCGGCGAAGAAGTCGGTGAACGTCTTCTCGATCTGCGCCGAACCGTACGGACCCGCGCCGGCGCCGGTGGCGTCGGAGTCGTCTCCGTCGTAGACGTAGTAGGCCGCGTTGGGCGAGCCGACCATGTCGAAGTTCAGGTAGAGGGCGATGTCCAGCTGCTGCTCGAACGTCAGGCTGCGGACGTACTCGGTGGAGCCGATCAGCCCGAGCTCCTCGGCCCCCCACCAGGCGAACCGCACCCGTTTGCCCACGTTCGGCGAGCCGCCCAGCTTCAGGGCCACGTCGAGCAGGGCCGCCGAGCCGGAGCCGTTGTCGTTGATGCCGGCGTAGACCGCGTCCAGGTGGGCGCCGGCCATGACCACGTTGTTGCGCTTGCCCGTCCGGGTCTCGGCGATGACGTTCTGGCTGGTCCGGGTCTGCTCCTCGTAGCGCATCTCCACCGTGGCCGAGGTGCCCGCCCGGGTGGCCAGCGTCGTGCCGTCGGCCTGGCTGACGCCGCCGACCGGGATCGGGCCGGGGGTGGTGATGGTCACGTTGGTCAGCGGTCCGGCCACGTTGTTGGAGATCACCGCGGCCACGGCACCGGCAGCTGCCGCGTTCTGCGCCTTGATCGCGAAGGTGCACCCACCACGGCGGATCAGGGCCACCGAACCGGTGTAGTCCTGACCGGCGAAGTCGGCGGCCTCGCACCCGGTGGTGGCGTCCTCGGGCACGACCCGGATCGGGCCGGTCACGCCGCCGGTGGGGGTGTCGATGCTCTCGGCCATCTTGTCGATCCGGTACGAGCTGCCGCCGACCGTGATCGACGCGGCCAGCTCGACCTCGACCGGGTAGGTGAAGTCCTGGACGTCGACGACGAAACCGGCCCGCCGCAGCTGACCGGCGACGTAGTCGACGCTGGCCTCGTAGCCGGGGGCCGCCGCGCTCTCGCCGTCGGGGGCGGCCCGGTTGCCGCCGTTGCGGTCCGAGATCCGCTGCAGGGCGATCAGGTGACGGTTGGCGTCGCCGCTGTTGGTCTGCCGGACCAGGCGCTCGGCCAGCCGGGTGGCCGGGTCCGTGGCGGCGTCGGCCGGAGCGGCCAGGACGCCGACGGACAGGGCGCCGGCGCTCAGCACGGCGACCGCCGCGGTGGCGACGCGGCGGGTGGGGGAGGGTCTCATGGTGCCTCTCGGGGGGAGGTGGGTGACGAAGCGCCGGCTGTGCCCGCGCTGTGTGACCCTGCTCACCTAAGCGACAGAATCTGTCGAGGTCAAGACTCCGGCTGTGAACAATTGCCGTCCACCTTCGGCTGGTCGGCGTAGAAAACAGGCCTCAGCTGGTGACGTCCTTGGTGGTGAACCGGGCCCAGGCCAGCAGCCAGAACACGACCGCGTACGCGGCGAAGGTCAGCAGCCCCCGCTCCAGGTCCGCGGTCGCCATCGGGTCCCGGAGCAGACCACCGAACGCCGTCCACCAGTGGGTCAGCAGCCACGGGTGCAGCCAGGACAGCTGATCGATCGAGTCGCAGATGATCATCATCAGGTTCACCAGCACCACGGCCACCGTCGCGCCGATGGGTTGCTCGGTGAGG
>JBMDXL010000428.1:0-2799 GCA_048594465.1 Microlunatus sp.
AAGGAGTCGGGAGATGGACACGCTTTTCCGTCCGGCTCCCGGGGACGACGAACGAAGGGGACCAGAGCGCGGCCGAGCAGTGAACAACGATTGGCTAGAAGAAGACAGCCTGGTTGACCTGCATCAGGATGCTGACGCCGATGGCGAGGCCGATGAACGCGAGGTCGAGCATCATGTTGCCGATGCGCACCGGCTTGAGCACCTTGCGGAGAGCACGCAGGGGCGGGTCGGTGACCGAGTAGACCACCTCGGCGGCGACCAGCATCGGGCCGCGGGGCTGCCAGTCGCGCACCAGCACCGGGATCCAGGACAGGATCATCCGGGCGAACAGCACCAGGAGGAAGATCCACAGCACCCAGCCGATGACCGTTCCGATGATGAACATGCGTCCGTGAGTCCCTCAGTCCGTGTCGGTTGTCGTCACCGGCCGGGCACTCAGCTCTGGTTGAAGAACCCGCCGGCAATGCGCTCCTTGTCCTCCGCCGTCACGTTGACGTTGGGCGGGGAGAGCAGGAACACCTTGCTGGTGACACGTTCGATACTGCCACGGAGACCAAAGATGAGACCAGCGGCGAAGTCGACCAGACGCTTGGCGTCGACGTCCTCCATCTCGGACAGGTTCATGATCACGGGCACGCCGTCACGGAAGTGCTCGCCGATGGTCCGGGCCTCGTTGTAGGTCCGCGGGTGCACGGTGATGATGCGCGACATGGGATCCGTCCGGGGAGTCGGTGCCACGGTGGGGGCCGCGGCCGCCACGGTCGAGGCGACGACAGGCCTCTTGGTCTCGAGCGGGGTGACGCTGCCGCCGGTAGCGGGTCGGGTCTCGGTCTCGGGCCCGACGCTCCAGCCGGACGCGGTGGGCTTGGCGGCAGCCTGGTCGGCGCCGACCAGCTCGTCGCGGCTGATGCCTTCGGTCTGCTCACCGTCGACCTCGTCGTACTGCCCGTACCGGTCGTCGGTCACCAGTCCGAGCCAGGCAGCTGCCCGCTTCAGTCTTTCGGCCATGGATGAGTCCTTACCCTCCGTGCAGGTCCAGGTTCGCGCTCGACCTTACCGTCCGGATCCGGTCCGGTCGGCATCGTCCGGTGTCGACACGCGGTCGGATCCGGCGCGGGCCGTGGTCGGGGACCTGCGGTCCGAGCACGGGGTGATCAGACGACGACGCGCCGGTGCGGGACCGAGGTCCCCACACCGGCGCGTGCCGTCGGACTACGTGTGGAAGTCCGGGACGTCGAGATCGTCGTCGTCGGCGGCCGGAGCCGGCGGCCAGGAGGTGGCCGGCGCGGACGGTCGCGGAGCGGGCTGCGTGCTCGGTCCGGTGGACGCCGGGGCCGGGGCCGGGCGCTCGGGCTCCGGCGTCGGCGCGTACGTCGAGGCCGGGGCGGCGGGCCGGGACGTCCGCAGATCGCTCGCCCGACTGATCCCCGGCTGCCGGCGGGGCGGCTGGCCACCCTCGAAGCCGGCAGCGATCACCGTGACCCGGACCTCGTCGCCGAGGGCGTCGTCGATCACGGTGCCGAAGATGATGTTCGCGTCCTCGCTGGCCGCGTTCTGGATCAGGTCGGCCGCGGCGGAGACCTCGAACAGACCCAGGTCCGACCCACCGGCGATCGAGAGCAGGACGCCGTGGGCGCCGTCGATGCTGGCCTCCAGCAGCGGCGAGGAGACCGCCATCTCCGCGGCGGCGCGGGCCCGGTCCTCGCCCCGGGCGGAGCCGATGCCCATCAGCGCCGAGCCGGCGTTCGACATGACCGCCTTGACGTCGGCGAAGTCGAGGTTGATCAGACCCGGGGTGGTGATCAGGTCGGTGATGCCCTGCACACCTTGCATCAGCACCTGGTCGGCCTGCTTGAACGCGTCCAGGATGGCGATCTGGTGATCGATCATCTGGAGCAGCTTGTCGTTCGGGATGGTGATCAGGGTGTCGACCTCGTCGCGGAGGTTGCTGATCCCCTGGTCGGCCTGGTTGGACCGCCGCTTGCCCTCGAACGAGAACGGGCGGGTCACCACACCGATGGTCAGGGCGCCGAGCGCGCGAGCGATCCGGGCCACGACCGGCGCCCCACCGGTGCCGGTCCCGCCGCCCTCACCGGCGGTGACGAACACCATGTCCGCACCCTTGAGCGCGTCCTCGATGTCCTGGGCGTGGTCCTCGGCGGCCTGACGACCCTTGTCCGGATCCGCGCCGGCACCGAGACCGCGGGTGAGCTCGCGACCGATGTCGAGCTTGACGTCCGCGTCGCTCATCAGCAACGCCTGGGCGTCGGTGTTGACCGCGATGAACTCGACCCCGCGGAGACCGGCTTCGATCATCCGGTTGACGGCGTTGACCCCGCCTCCGCCGACTCCGACGACCTTGATGATGGCCAAGTAGTTCTGTGATGCCGAGACCACGTGGTTCCTGCCTCTGGTAGCTGTAGCTGTTGGACGCTTTCGTGCGCGCGAAAGTCTGGACCTCAGGTCTACAGGGGAAGAAAACAGAGGTGATGACGCCGCGTCGGCCACGCTAGTCAGGCGCTTCAACCACTGTCCACACGAGGCCCTCGGACACGCCAGCGGGTCCCGAAAACGGCCTTATTGCTGACCCTGAAGTTGACCTTGAGGCTCAATCGTTATGCGAGCGAACTCACAGGTCACGATTCGGCTGCGGACGGCGTCCCGAGTCCGCACTCCCCACGAGCTCGCGCCGCTCAGTCTCGAACATTCCGTCAGCCGGCGGAGGTTCGGGTCCGGGATCGCGGCCGGACTCGAACATTCCGTCATTCGGCGGCATGTTCCGCCGTAGTCGTACGGGGT
>JBMDXL010000429.1:0-2511 GCA_048594465.1 Microlunatus sp.
GGCGGGTGATCATGCCGGCCTGGCAGAACCGGCAGCCGCGGGTGCAGCCGCGGAAGATCTCCACCGAGTAGCGCTCGTGCACCGTCTCGGCCAGCGGCACCAGCGGCTTCTTCGGGTACGGCCAGGAGTCCAGGTCCATCACCGTGTGCTTGACCACGCGGGCCGGCACCCCCGGTCGGTTCGGCGTGACCGAGGCCAGCGCCCCGTCGGGACCGTACGCCACGTCGTAGAACTTGGGCACGTAGACCCCGCCGGTCTCGGCCAGCCGCAGCAGCAGCCCGTCCCGCCCGCCGGGGCGGCCCTCGCTCTTCCACTCCCGGATCACCGCGGAGATGGCCAGCGCGATCTCCTCCCCGTCTCCGAGCACGGCGGCGTCGACGAAGTCGGCCACCGGCTCGGGGTTGAAGGCGGCGTGACCGCCGGCGAGCACGATCGGGGCGTCCTCGGCGCGGTCCACCGCGTGCAGGGCCATCCCGGCCAGGTCCAGCGCGTTCAGCAGGTTGGTGTAGCCCAGCTCGGTGGCGAAGCTCACCCCGAGCACGTCGAAGTCGGCCACCGGGCGGTGGTTGTCCAGGGTGAACTGCGGGATGCTCTGCTCCCGCATCAGCTTCTCCAGGTCGGCCCAGACCGCGTACGTCCGCTCGGCCAGGATCCAGTCACGCTCGTTCAGCACCTCGTAGAGGATGGCCACGCCCTGGTTGGGCAGACCGACCTCGTACGCGTCCGGGTACATCAGGCACCAGCGGACCTCGGCGGAGTCCCAGTCCTTGACGACGCTGTTGAGCTCACCGCCGACGTACTGGATCGGCTTGCTGACGCTGGCCAGCAGGGGCTCGAGCCGCTCGAACAGCGAACGCGAGCCCGAGGCGGTCGAGC
The DNA here is from genome assembly GCA_048594465.1 of Microlunatus sp. GTDB lineage: Bacteria > Actinomycetota > Actinomycetes > Propionibacteriales > Propionibacteriaceae > Microlunatus. Next base: position 877 of record JBMDXL010000429.1, read on the forward strand.
CCGAGGACACGGAGCCCGGGGTCGGCGGTGCGGTGGTGGTCACCGCCCCAGCCTAAGACCTCCGTGTCGTCAGCCTCCGTGGTCGCTCGGGCCACCACCGGTGCCGACACCTCGGGAGGGTGAGCGGATCACCAGCACCGACTCCACAGGTTCCTCGCCGAGGGCGGCGTAGCCGTGGGCGACGTCGCTGACCCAGGTCGCGCTCTGGCCGACACCGATCTCGACCTCCTCCCCCAGACGGCCGACCCGGGCCCGACCACCGGTCAGCAGCAGGTGCTCGACCACCCCGGGGCCGTGCGGCACCGAGCGGTGGTGCGCGCCCGCGTCGAGCACCAGCCGGTAGACCTCGACCGTGGTGGCGCCGGACACCCGGACGTCGAGCAGCTCGGCCTCCACCCCCGGCGAGGCGATCCGCGCCCCGGGCCGGTCGCTCAGCAGCTCCGCCAGCGGGAGCTCCAAGGCGCCGGCCAGGGCGTACAGGGTGGACAGCGTGGGGTTCCGCGCCCCGTTCTCCACCTCCGACAACGAGCCCTTGCCGATGCCGGCGGCCCCGGCCAGGGCGCCGACCGACAGCCCCCGCTCCCGCCGGGCCGCGCGCAGCCGCTCACCCACCCGCCGGGCCAGATCGTCCACCCGGCCCACCCTAGGGCAGGGTGTTCTGCAAACAGAACAAATCGGTCGTAGGGTTCTGTCCGTGGAACAGCTCTCCCGACCCGTGACGGCCGGCGTCGTGGCCGCGCTGGTCGGCTTCACCAGCTCCTTCGCGGTGGTGCTGGCCGGGCTGCGCGCCGTCGGCGCCACCCCCGCCGAGGCCGCGTCCGGGCTGCTGGCCCTGAGTCTCACCCAGGGTCTGGGCATCCTCTGGCTGACGCTGCGGCACCGGACACCGCTGATCCTGGCCTGGTCCACCCCCGGGGCGGCGATGCTGGCCACCACCGGGGCGGTCGCCGGCGGCTGGTCCGCCGCCGTCGGCGCGTTCCTGCTGGTCGGCGTGCTGATCCTGGTCACCGGGCTGTGGCCCGCATTGGGGCGCCTGGTCGCCGCCATCCCCACCGCGCTGGCCCAGGCGATGCTGGCCGGCGTGGTGCTCTCGCTGTGTCTGGCCCCGGTGCACGGGCTGGCCACCGAGCCGTGGGCGGTCGCCCCGATCCTGGTCGGTTGGCTGCTGGCCACCCGGTTCGCGCCGCGCTGGGCGGTCCCGATCGCCTTCGCCCTGACCCTGGTCGTGATCGGCGTCGGGGCCCGCGGCGAACTCGGCGCAGCCCTGGTCGCGCCCACCCTGGCCTGGACGATGCCGTCCTGGAGCGGCTCGGCGGTTCTCGGCCTCGCCCTCCCCCTCTACCTGGTGACGATGGCCAGCCAGAACGTGCCCGGGGCCGCGGTGATCTCCTCGTACGGCTATCGCGTGCCCTGGCGGGAGTCGATGGCGGTCACCGGCGTGGGCACGCTGGCCGGCGCCGCCTTCGGCGGTCACGCGGTGAACCTGGCCGCGATCACCGCGTCGATGACCGCCAACCCCGACGTGCACCCCGACCCGGCCCGCCGGTGGGTGGCCGCCCACGCCGCGGGCTGGACGTACCTGGTGCTGGGGGTCGTCTCGGCTCCGCTGACCGCGTACGTCAGCCTGGCTCCGCC
>JBMDXL010000043.1:0-5122 GCA_048594465.1 Microlunatus sp.
CGGCGCCATCGTGGCCCACCAGCACTACGCCGACTACGCCGCGCTGCGGCGCCAGACCTACGGCTACGGCGCCGGTCTGGGGGCGCACCTGATGCGCTGCCTGCTCACCGATCCGCGGCTGCTGGTCGCCCTGGCCAAGGCCGCGCCGACCACGCTCCGGCGGGCCACCACGATCGTCCGGCCGCCGGTGGCGAACGGTCTGCCGCCGTACCCCGCCGACCTGAGCCGTCAGCAGCTGCGCGGGCTCGTCTCCGGTCCCGTTCGCTACCTGCGCAGCCGTCGACACGCCCGCCGGGAGGTGGCATGAGCATGACGGAGAACGTCGAGAAGACCGGGACACCCCAGTCCCCACCCGCCACCGACGCGATCCCGGTGCTGCTGTACCACTCGGTCAGCGACACCCCCGCCGGTCGGTTCGGGCCGTTCACGGTGACCCGAGCCCAGCTGGCGGCCCACCTGGACCTGCTGCTGGAGCAGGGTCTCCAGCCGATCACGGTGCGGGGCCTGCTGGACGGTCTGGCCGCCGGCCAGCTGCCGCCGCGGCCCGTCGTGCTCACCTTCGACGACGGCTTCGCCGACTACGCCGCCAACGCCTGGCCGCTGCTCAGCGAGCGCGGCCTGGCCGCCACCTTGTACGTCACGGCCGGCGACCTCGGTGGCCGCGCCCAGTGGCTGGCCTCGGCCGGGGTCTCGCTGCCGATGCTGTCCCCGCGCGAGATCGCGGACCTGGCCGCCGACGGCTGCGAGATCGGCGCCCACAGCATGACCCACCCGCACCTGGACTGCCTGCCGCACGCGGTGGCGTACGAGGAGATCCGGAACAGCAAGGACGTGCTCGAGCAGGTCCTCGGCCAGACCGTCGACACCTTCGCCTACCCGCACGGCTACCACAGCCGGGCCACCAAGGAGCTGGTGATGGCCGCCGGCTACCGCTCCGCCACCGCCGTCCGCAACGCCCTCAGCCACGCCGACGACGACAGGTACGCGATCGCCCGGGTCACGGTCACGTCCGACTTCGGCACCGCCGAGATCGGCCGGGTGCTGGCGGGCACCGGCGTGCGTACGGCCGGACCCCGGGAGAGCTGGCAGACCGCCGTCTGGCGCCAGGCGCGTCGGCTGGCCCGCCCGTCGGGAGTCGGTCGGCGATGAGGCAGGTGATCACCCCCGCACCGCGGGAGGAGTGGCGCGCGGCCCTGGCCGGTGACGCCTCGGCGCTGCCCGAGCACGCGCCGGAGTGGGTCGACGCGCTCTGCGCCGACGGGCGCTACGCCGACGCCAGCCGCTACTACGTCACCGACGACGGCCGTGCCTTCGTGCTGCCGTTGGTCGCCCGCCGCGGACCGCTCGGGTGGGGCGGCTGGCTGCAGGGGTTCCCGCCCTCGTGGGGGATCGGCGGTCTGGTCGGCGCGAACGCCGACGCCGACGTGCTCCGAGCCGTGCTGGCCGACCTCCGCCGGACCCGCAGCCAGCGGATCGGGCTGCGTCCCGACCCCACCCGCTGGGCCGACTGGGAGGGAGCCGTCGCCGACGACCGCACGGTGCTGACCATCCCGCGCCGGGCCCACGTCATCGACCTCACCGGCGGCGCCGAGCACGCCTTCAGCCAGTTCTCCAAGTCGGCCCGTCGGGGCACCCGGGTGGCCGAGAAGTCCGGGGTCCGGGTCGAGATCGACCGCTCCGGGGAGCTGCTCGAGGACTACTACCGGCTCTACCTGCTGTCCATCGACCGGTGGGCCGAGCGGCAGCACGAACCGCGGGCGCTGGCCCGCTTCCGGGCCAGCCGCCGCGACCCGCTGCGCAAGCTGCGGGCCATGTCGGACCACCTGGGCAAGGCGTTCGTGGTCGCGCTGGCCTACGTCGACGACCAGCCGGCGTTCGGCTCGATCACCCTGCTGGGCCAGACCGCCCACGACACCCGCGCCGCGATGGACCGGGACCTGGTCGACAAGACCTACGCCGGCGACCTGGTGCAGTGGCGGATGGTCGAGCTGGCCTGCGAGCTCGGCTGCACCGCGTACCACCTGGGGGAGTCGGGTCAGTCGACCTCCCTGGCCCAGTTCAAGGAGAAGTTCGGCGCCCGCCCCCACGACTACGCGGAGCTGCGGATCGAGCGACTGCCCTGGACCCCGACCGACCAGCGGCTGCGTTCGCTGGTCAAGAAGGTGCTGAGATTCCGTGACGTCTGACCGTTCCCGCTCCCGTCGCCGTCGCTGGCCGTGGCTGCTGGTGGTCGCCGTCCTCGCGACGGTGATCGCCACCGTGGCCGTCCGTCAGGCCGGCGCGCCGGAGCCCTCCACCCCGACCGGCAGCGGCCGCGTCGTGCTGGACGAGAACTTCGACGGCGGCACGCTCGACTCCAGCCGGTGGAACACCTGCCACTGGTGGGACAAGGAGGGTTGCACCATCGCCTCCAACAACGAGCTGGAGTGGTACCGCCCCGAGCAGGTCTCCGTGGCCGACGGCACGCTGCGGCTGACCGCCGCCCCCAACCGCTACGAGGCCTCCGACGGCAACAGCTACGACTTCACCTCCGGCATGGTCACCACCGGCCCGACCCCGGACGACGACAACGCCAAGGTCGCGATCACGTACGGGACGGTGGAGGCGCGGTTCAAGGCGCCCGCCGGTCGCGGGCTGTGGCCGGCGATCTGGATGCTGCCCGCCAGCAAGGAGTCCCGGCCGGAGATCGACATGCTGGAGATGATCGGCCAGGACCCCAGCGAGCTGATCCTGCACTTCCATCCCGAGGACCGGGACGCGGACTCCCCGAGCAAGCGGGTCCGGGTGTCCGACCCGGACCTGTCCGGCGACTGGCACACGGTCGGGATCGTCTGGAGCCCCGGCAAGCTCGTCTACACCCTGGACGGCGAGGCCGTCTGGACGGTGACCGGCAAGCAGGTGCCGTCGGAGCCGATGTACCTGGTGATGAACCTGGCCGTGGGTGGCGCCTACCCGGGTCCGCCCGACTCCTCCACGTCCTTCCCGGCCACGTTCGAGATCGACTACGTCCGGATGAGCACGGGGGGCTGAGCCGATGGATCTCCCCGTCTCCCGGCACGCCCGGCTGGGCACCGCGATCGCCGATCACCTCCGGGACCCGATGCGGCGCAGCGCCTACGCCCTCATCCTGGCCACCGGTCTGACCTCCGGTCTGGGGCTGGTGTTCTGGGCCCTGGCTGCCCGCTGGCTGCCCACCGCCACCGTCGGTCTCGGAGCGGCCATCGTCTCGGTGATGGCCCTGCTGGCCAACCTGTCCACCCTCGGGCTGCGCAACGGCCTGATCCGGTTCCTGCCCACGGCCGGTGCGGCCAGCCGTCGGCTGATCGTCAGCTGCTACGCCCTCTGTGCGGTCACCGCGCTGCTGGCGGCCGGTGTCTTCCTGGTCGGCCAGCCCCTGTGGGCGTCCCGCCTGGACTTCCTGCGCGCGTCCCCGCTCGCGGTCGTGGCCTTCATGGTCGGGACGGCGTTCTGGGTGATCTTCGTGCTGCAGGACCACGTGCTCGTCGGTCTGCGGCAGACGGTCTGGGTGCCGCTGGAGAACGGTCTGTGCGCGGTCGCCAAGATCGCGTTGCTGCCGCTGCTGGCCGTCGCCGGCGGCTGGGCGGTCTTCGGCGCGGCCGCACTGCCTGCGGCCGCCGCGGTCCTGGTGGTGACCACCCTGATCATGCGCTACCTGCGCCGGACCACGGCCGGTCTGGCGCCGACCAGCATCCCCGTCTCCCAGCTGGTCCGCTTCGCCGCGGCCGACCACTTCGCGGCGCTGCTGTGGATGGGCACCGCCGACCTGCTGACCCTGCTGGTGCTGAACGAGGTCGGCCCGGAGGCCAGTGCGTACTACTTCATGGCCAACACGATCGGCTACACGCTCTACCTGGTGATCAGCAACGTCGGCAGCGCCCTGGTCGCCGAGGGCGCCCGGCACCCGGACCTGACCGTCGCCCTGGCCCGGCAGGCCCTGTGGAACTCGGCCCGCCTGGTCGTCCCGCTCGCCGTGCTCGGTGTCGTGCTCGCCCCGTTCGTGCTGGGCCTCCTCGGCGCCGACTACGCCGCCAACGGGACGCTGGTGCTGCGGCTGCTGCTGATCTCGGCCATCCCGCAGACCATCGTCGGGGTCGCCATCGCCACGGCCCGGATCCGTCGGGACCTGCGCACGATCATGGCCGTGTACGCGGCCCTGGCCGTCGGCTCCATCGGCGGCAGCTGGCTCGCTCTGCAGTCGCTCGGCATCCCCGGCGTCGGTCTGGCCTGTCTGGTCACCCAGCTGGTGGTCTGCTGCACGCTGCTGCTCACCGGTCGCACCGGGCTGTTCGCCGAGCGCGGTGTCCGCAGCGTGGTGGCCGAGCTGGAGCAGCTGCCGCGGCGGCTGCGTCGCCGCCGCAGCCGCCAGGTGGTCCGTCGTCGGCTCGCGCCGGCGCTGTCCGCCTGCGGTCTGGACCCGGCGACCCCGGCGCGGATGCTCACGTCGGACTCCGACACCCTGGTGGTGGCGCTGCACGGATCGCCCGAGCGGTTGATCGCCAAGATCGCCACATCGCAGGCCGCCACCCACGGACTGGAGCGGCACGTCGCGAGCCTGACGAGGGTCCGGGCTCTGCTCGGGGACGACGCGACCGCGGAGCTGCTGCCGCGGGTGGTCCGGGAGGGGCGCCTCGACGGTCACCTGGTGGTGATCGAGACCCAGCTGCCGGGGCACGCCGCCACCCGGCGTCTGTCCGACACCGCCACCAGTGCGGCGGCCGCCTCGGCCATCGGCGGCATCCACCGGGCGACCGCGCTCACCCAGCTGGTGGACGACGCGGCGCTGGCCCGCTGGGTCGACGAGCCGCTGGCGTTCCTGCGGGGTCTGCGCGGTCAGCCGAGCGACGCGGCCGGCCTGGACCGGCTGCAGGCGCTGCTGCACGACGCCCTCGCCGGGCGGGAGGTCCTCACCTCCTGGGTGCACGGTGACTTCTGGCCCGGCAACGTGCTGATCGAGGAGGTGCCGCCGACGACGGGCCGGTCGGTTGGCCCCGACCCGGACGGCGCGAGCGGGTCGGGATCGGACGTGACCGGAACCCCGACCGCAGGGGCCGACGGGCCGGTGGTCGGTGGGCAGATGGTCGGCGGGGCCGATGTCCGCGTC
>JBMDXL010000430.1:0-1882 GCA_048594465.1 Microlunatus sp.
CCGGGCGTACGCCGAGATGTTCGTCGGTCTCCGGCAGACGCCGGAGGAGATGCTCACGACCACCTTCGACCTCGGCCACGACGAGTTCGTGCTGGTCAAGGACATCGAGCTGTGGTCGTGCTGCGAGCACCACCTGGTGCCCTTCACCGGGGTCGCCCACGTCGGGTACATCCCGAGCGCCGAGGGCCGGATCACCGGACTGAGCAAGCTGGCGCGGCTGGTGGACGTCTACGCCAAGCGCCCGCAGGTGCAGGAGCGGCTGACGACGCAGGTCGCCGACGCCCTGCAGCGCATCCTCAGTCCTCGCGGGGTGATCGTGGTGATGGAGTGCGAGCACCTCTGCATGACCATGCGAGGGGTCCGCAAACCCGGCTCGCGCACCGTCACCAGCGCCGTCCGCGGGCAGCTGCGCAACGCCACCACCCGGGCCGAGGCCCTCAGCCTGATCATGGCGGGGAAGTAGGGGATCGCCCGCGTCCGACCTCAGTAGGGTGTAGGCCCATGACGGCCGACCTGACGGTGGACGGACTGCCCGCTCCGGGGCGGACGCTGGTGGTCGGCGTGGTCAACGTCACCCCGGACTCCTTCTCCGACGGAGGGGAGTGGCTCGACCCCGACGAGGCGATCGCGCACGGCCTGGATCTGCTGGCCGAGGGCGCGGACCTGGTCGACGTGGGTGGGGAGTCCACCCGCCCCGGCGCCGTGCGGCCGAGCCAGGAGGTCGAGCTGGCCCGGGTGCTGCCGGTGATCGCGGCGCTGGCCGCGGCCGGTGGCGTGGTCAGCGTCGACACGATGCGCCCGGAGGTGGCCGAGCAGGCCGTCCGGGCCGGCGCCCGGCTGGTCAACGACGTCTCCGGTGGCCGCGCGGAGCCGGCGATGCTGCCCACGGTGGCCCGGCTGGCGGTCCCGTACGTCTGCATGCACTGGCGGGGGCACTCCGCCGACATGCAGAGCCGGGCGAGCTACGACGACCTGGCCGGCGAGGTGGTCGCCGAGCTGGCCGAGCAGGTGGAGGCCGTCCTCGCCGCCGGGATCCGCCCCGACCGGCTGGTGCTGGATCCCGGGTTCGGCTTCGCCAAGACCGGCGAGCACAACTGGGAGCTGCTGAGCCGGCTGGACGAGCTGGACGTCCTCGGTCTCCCTCTCCTCTGCGGCCTGTCCCGCAAGGCCTTCCTCGGTTCCCTGCTGGCCGGCCCCGACGGGTCCCCGCGACCCGCGCGGGAGCGTGACGACGCCTCGCTGGCCTTGACCACCCTGCTGGCCCGGAGCCGGGTGTGGGGGGTCCGGGTGCACCGCGTCCGGCCGAGTGCGGACGCCGTCGCCGTCGTCGAGCGCCTGCGGCGAGGCCGACCCCTGTGAGCCGGACAGCCGCAGACTGAGCGTCTGCTGGGAAGTCGGACCGGCACCCTCAGTGAGATCTGGCGGTCTTGGTCCGTCCGATAGGGTCCCTGCAAGGAGGTGATGATGACGGCGGATCAGGTGGTGCTCACCGGCATCGTCGGACGCGGACACCACGGTGTGTACGCGTTCGAGCGGGAACAGGGGCAGGACTTCGTCGTCGACGTCGCCTGCACGATGGATCTCGGGGTGGCCGCGCACAGCGACGACCTCGCCGACACCATCGACTACTCGGCGCTGGCCACCGCGGTGGTGGCCGACATCGAGCGGGACCCCGTGAACCTGATCGAGAAGCTGGCCGACCGGATCGCCCGGACGTGTCTGCGCAACCCGCGCATCACGACCGCCACCGTCACCGTCCACAAACCGCAGGCGCCCATGCCCGTACGGGTTGGCGACGTAGCCGTCACCCTGACCAGGAGTACCGCCCCATGAGCAGTCCCAACCCCTATGCCATCGACGCGGACACCCTCAGCGGGATGAA
>JBMDXL010000431.1:0-2341 GCA_048594465.1 Microlunatus sp.
ATGTCGGCGACCGCCTCCGCGGCGGACTCGACCACCTTGTCCACGCTGCTCCCGTCGTCGATGACCCGTATCGGCAGTCAACCCGCCCGGCCCGGCCGGGTCAACCGACACCGTCGGTGGGGCGCGGCATACTCGGCCGACGGGGCAAGGGGCTGGCGGCGGACGACCGCCCCTCCTCCAGCGGGGGTAGGTCGAGTCGGGAAGGGAGACACCGATGCGCGTCCTGCACGCCTGCTGGTCCCCGGCCCCGGGCACCGCCCCGTCGCTCGCGCTGTGGGCCGAGGAGTCCACCGGCGCGCCGCCGACCGGCCGGCGGGGCCGTCCCCCGAAGGGAGCGCCGCACCCGTACGCGGTCGCCCGTGACGCCCTGCTCGAGTCCCTGGGCGTGGCGCCGGCGGACGGGTCGCCGGACACCGTCGAGCTCCGGCTGCCCACCCGCGGGTCCGCACCCCTGCCGTCACCCGAGCTGGTCCGTGACGAGGGACCGCCCTCGGCCGCCGCCGAGCGGACGGGTCACTGGCGGGTGCCGGCGGTGGTCCTCGAGCCCGGCCGCGGTCACGCGGTGCTGGCCGGTCTCACCGCGTCGAGCGGCACCTTCGGCGCCTCGGTCCACCACCTCGTCGACCTGGTCGCCTTCACCGACGACCTGGTGGCGCGGGGACGGTACCTGCCCGGCGTCCGGGCCCCGGGTCCGTACGCGGTCTGGCGGCCGGTGCTCACCGGAGCCGACCGGGCCTGGACGCGGGTGCTGGCCGCCACCTTCCCGGCCATGCTCCTGGCCGCCGCCGCGGAGGCCGAGCCTTTGCCGCTGTGGGCGGCCGGTCTGGACGATCTGGTCGACGGGGCGGTCCGGGACGTGCTGGGCCCCCGCCCACTCGATCTCGGACGACGCGGCGGGACCACGACGAGGGCCTGGCTCGCCGGGCTGACCGGTCCCGTGCGCCCCTTCGCCGCCGACGAGGCCGACGTCGCCGCGCTGGTCACGTCGTTGGCCCGCTGGCAGCGCGATGCGTCGGTCGGACCGGTCCGCGCCTACTTCCGGCTCAGTGAGCCGACCGATGAGTCCGCCGACGCTCGGTGGCGACTCCGCTTCGGACTGCAGGCCAGCGAGGAGCAGAGTCTGGTGGCCGAGGCCGACGACGTGTGGACAGCGGGCGAGGCCCTGCCGGGACTCGCGGTCAGCGCGCCTCAGGAGACGTTCCTGGCTGAGCTGGGCAAGGCGGCGCGGCTCTACCCGACCCTGGACGACGCCCTGCGGACGGCGCGGCCGGCGTCGCTGGAGCTCGACGGGCAGGGCGCGCACACCTTCCTGCGGGAGGCGGCTCCCGCCCTGACCACGGCCGGGTTCGGGGTGCAGCTGCCCGGGTGGTGGTCGAGACCCGCGGCCCGGATCGGGGTGCGGGTGACCGCCACCCCCCGCAGTCAGCCCGGCGCTGTCAGCGCCGGCGGAGGCGTGGGGCTCGACGCCGTCGCCGACTTCCGGTACGACGTGGCGATCGGTGACGACAGCCTGACGGAGGACGAGCTGAGCGCCCTCGCCGAGCTCAGGTCCCCGCTCGTGCGTCTGCGCGGCCAGTGGGTCGAGCTGGACCCGCGCCGCTGGGAGGCGGCCCTGCGGCTCGCCGGGCGGGAGGGCGAGGTGACCGCGGCCGAGCTGCTGCGGCTCGGGCTCGGTCTGGAGACCGTGGCCGACGACGTGCCGGTGACCTCGGTCGTGGCCCAGGGCTGGCTCGGCGACCTGCTGGCGGGTCGCACACCCGACCGGCTGACGGCCACGGCTGCGCCGCCCGACTTCCGCGGCGCCCTCCGGCCCTACCAGCTCCGCGGGCTGTCCTGGCTGGCGTTCCTGGACCGGCTGGGGATCGGTGGGGTGCTCGCGGACGACATGGGCCTGGGCAAGACGGTGCAGCTGCTGGCCTGGCTCGCCACCGACGGACCCTCCCCCGGTCCGACCCTGCTCGTCTGCCCGATGTCCCTGGTCGGCAACTGGCAACGGGAGGCCCAGCGCTTCACCCCGACCCTGCAGGTGCACGTCCACCACGGCGCCGAGCGGGCCCGCGGCGACGCCTTCACCGCGGCCGTCACGGCGAGCGACCTGGTGATCACCACGTACGCGATCGCCGCCCGGGACGCCGCGGCCCTGCGCCGGATCGACTGGCGTCGGGTGGTCGTCGACGAGGCCCAGGCGATCAAGAACGCGGCCACCCGTCAGGCCACCGCGATCCGCTCGATCCCCGCCCGGACGCGGATCGCGGTGACCGGCACGCCGGTGGAGAACCGGCTCGCCGACCTGTGGTCGATCCTGGAGTTCGCCAACCCCGGGCTGCTGGGCAGCGCCGCC
>JBMDXL010000432.1:0-3974 GCA_048594465.1 Microlunatus sp.
GAACTCGATCTTCGCCGGACCCAACAACATCGCCTACTCCGCGACCAAGGCCGACCAGGCCCACCAGGTCCGGCTGCTGGCCGCCGAGCTCGGTGAGCACGGCGTCAAGGTCAACGGCATCAACCCCGACGGCGTGGTCCGAGGCTCCGGCATCTTCGCCGGCGGCTGGGGGGCCAAGCGCGCGGCGGTCTACGGCGTGGAGGAGGAGGACCTGGGCAAGTACTACGCCCAGCGGACGCTGCTGAAGCGGGAGGTGCTGCCCGAGCACGTGGCTAACGCGGTGTTCGTCCTCTGCTCGGCCGACCTGTCCCACACCACCGGGCTGCACGTCCCCGTCGACGCCGGCGTCGCCGCCGCCTTCCTGCGCTGAGGATGGGGCGATGACCACCAGCAAGACCGTCACCGTGGCCGCGATCGACATCGGCGCGTCCAGCGGCCGGGTCGTGGCGGGGACGGTACGGGACGGCAGCGTGAGCATCGAGGTCGTGCACCGGTTCGCCAACGGCCTGCAGACCGTCGACGGCCGGCTCTGCTGGGACCTGACCGGGTTGTACGCCGAGGTGCTGGTCGGGCTGACGGTCCTGGCCGAGCGGTACGACGACGTGGTCAGCATCGGCATCGACACCTGGGCGGTGGACTACGGCTTGCTGGACGCCGACGGTCGCCTGCTGGCCGAGCCGACGGCCTACCGCGACGACCGCACCGAGGCGGTGATCGCCGAGGTCGACGCCCGGATCAGCCGCGAGCAGCAGTACGCGATCAGCGGGCTGCAGTTCCTGCCCTTCAACACGATCTACCAGCTGGCGGCCGAGCAGCGGGGCGAGCTCTGGGGACGCGCGGCCCATGCCCTGCTACTGCCCGATCTGCTGGCCCACTGGCTGACCGGCGAGCGGCGGACCGAGATCACCAACGCCTCGACCACCGGTCTGCTGGATGCCCGGCGGCGTGCCTGGTCGACGGAGGCGTTCGACGCCCTGGGTCTGCCGGCGGACCTGTTCCCGCCGCTGGTGGAGCCGGGGGAGACCATCGGGGTGATCACGGCGGAGGTGGCGCAGCGGACGGGGCTGCCGGTCAGCACGGCGGTGGTGGCCGTCGGGTCTCACGACACCGCGTCGGCGGTGGTGGCGGTGCCCGCCTCGGGTCGCGACATCGCGTACGTGTCGTCGGGGACCTGGTCCCTGGTGGGTCTGGAGCTCGACGCCCCGGTGATCACCGACGGCAGCCGGGCCGCCAACTTCACCAACGAGGGCGGCGTGGACGGACGGGTGCGGTTCCTCCGCAACGTCGGAGGGCTGTGGCTGCTGCAGGAGTGTCTGCGGGAGTGGTCGGAGCAGGGACAGGACGCCGATCTCGCCGAGTTGCTCGACGCTGCCGCCGCCCTGCCGGCCGGGGGACCGGTGATCGACGTCGACGACGACGGGTTCATCGCTCCCGGGGAGATGCCGGAGCGGGTCCGGGCCGCGTGCCGCGCATCGGGTCAGACCGCCCCGGGCACCCCGGCCGCGATCGTCCGCTGCGTGCTGGACTCCCTCGCGGTCGCGTACGCGCGCACGGTGGCCCGGGCCGAGCAGCTGACCGGTCGCCGGGTCGGGACGGTCCACGTGGTCGGGGGCGGTTCGCAGAACGCCCTGCTCTGCCAGCTCACCGCCGACCGCACCGGACGGCCGGTGCTGGCCGGTCCGACCGAGGCCACCGCCCTGGGCAACGTGCTGGTGCAGGCGCGCACCGCCGGGGCGGTGACCGGTTCGCTGGAGGACCTGCGGTCGGTGCTGCGGGCGGGGCTCGAGCTGCGCCGCTTCACGCCGTCACCGGAGGCCGGGTCGTCCGGCCAGGACTGAGGTCTCAGGCCGGGTCGGCGACCGGGGGCCGGGTGCTCGACTCGCGGACGATCAGCTCCGGCTGGAAGACGACCTCGCGGGGCTCCTTGGGATCCGGTCCGATCTGCTCGACCAGCAGCTCGACGGCCGTCTTGCCGATCAGCAGCGACGGCTGACGGATCGAGGTCAGAGGGACGACGGTCGCGGCGGCGAAGTCGATGTCGTCGTAGCCGACCAGGCGCAGGTCGTCGGGGACCGTGAGACCGGCCAGCATGGTCAGGGACTGCAGAACCCCCACGGCGAGCAGGTCGTTGGCACAGAACGCCCCGTCGGGTCGCTCGGACGGCGGCCGCTGCAGGATCGTGGCCCCCGCCTCCCGGCCCTGGTGCACCCCCATCCCGTCGTGCGGCAGCACCTCGTGCTCGACCCCGGGGTGCGCGGCGCAGGCCTGGTTCGCCCCGAGCAGACGGTCGGCGACCTGTTTGATGCCCAGCTGACCGCCGATGAAGGCGATCCGCCGGCAGCCCTGCTCGATCAGGTGCGACGCCGCCAGGTGGCCGCCGGCCACGTCGTCGACCGACACCGAGGAGAACCGCCGGCCCTCGGCCCGCCGGTCCACCAGGACGGTGACGATGCCCCGGTCCTTGAGGCGCTCGAGCCGGTCGGCGATGTCGCCGAGCGGCGACACCAGGACGCCCTGCACCCGTTGCTGGACGAACAGGTCGAGATAGTCCGACTCCCGCGCGGGGGAGTCGTCGCTGTTGGCCAGCAGCACCGACATGCCGTGCTGCGCGGCCTGCTGCTCCGCGCCCCGGGCGACGTCGGTGAAGAAGGGGTTGCGGACGTCGAGCAGGATGAAGCCGATGGAGTTGCTGCGGCCCGCCTTGAGCTGACGGGCGGCGTCGTTGCGGACGAACCCGAGCTGGTCGATCGCGGCCCGGACCCGGTCCCGGGTGGCCGGGGCCACCTTCTCCGGTCGGTTCAGCACGTTCGAGACGGTGCCGAGGGCCACACCGGCGCGCTCGGCCACGTCGCGGATGCTGACCTGGGACACGAACGAATCATGGCACGGCGTCGCGGTGAACCGTTCCACCGGAACGTTCTCGCGGCGATCCGCGCCTGGTCCGCCCGCCGCTGCCGACGGCCCCGGTGCTTGCGGTCGGACCTCCGGCCACGAGCACTAGGGTTGGGCCCACCCCAACCAGGAGGTCACCATCAAGGCCAGCAAGGACGCCCAGCTGCTGCTGTTGCAGGTGCAGGCCCTCGACAGCGCCGTGCTGCAGCTCGCGCACCGGCGGCGCACCCTGCCCGAGATCGGCGAGCTCCAGCGACTGGCGGTGGAGGCCGAGGAGCTGGACGACGCGCTGGTGGCCGCCGAGACCAACGTCAGCGACCTGGAGTCCGACCAGGAGCGCGCCGAGGCCGATCTGGAACCCGTCCGGCAGCGGCTGACCCGCAACCAGCAGCGGATCGCCGACGGGACCGTCCCGGACCCCAAGGCCCTGAACTCGATGATCGAGGAGGTCGAGCACCTCAAGCGGCGCATCGGGGTCCTGGAGGACGCCGAGCTCGAGGTGATGGAGGCGCTCGAGGGTGCCACCGCGACCCGGGACCGCCGCCGGGCGGAGGAAGCGGCGCTGGTGGAGCGGAAGCAGAGTCTGGAAGCGCGCCGCGACGAGCAGCTCGGCGTGATCGACGCCGAGATCGCCGAACGACGACGGGAGCGCGACGCGCTGGCCCCCGGGCTGCCGTCGGACCTCCTCACGCTCTACACCAAGCTGGCCACCTCCCGGGGCGGCGTGGGGGCCGCCGAGCTGGTGCAGCGGCGCTGCACCGGGTGCCGGCTGGAGGTGAACGCGGCCGAGCTGCGGGACTACGCGGCGGCGGCCGAGGACGAGGTGCTGCGCTGCGAGGAGTGCAGTCGCATCCTGGTCCGCACCGAGCAGTCCGGGCTCTGAGGCGTCGTGCCCGTCCGGTTCGTCAGACTGCCGAGCACGGCCCCGGGACACCCCGCGCCCACGGGTGCGCCCACCACCGGCGCGCCTACCACCGGTGCGTCTACCACCGGTGCGCCTACCACCGGTGCGACCGCCCCCGCCGGCCCGGCGGACCGGCCCGCCGCTGACGGCTCCGGCGCGGCCCCCACCAGCCAGGCCG
>JBMDXL010000433.1:0-5148 GCA_048594465.1 Microlunatus sp.
CACGGCCAGGGTGTCGCTGTTCTGGAGGGAGACCCACAGAAGGCCGCCGTCCAGGGTGATGTCCCGCGGCCAGGCGCCACCGCAGTCGAACTCGGCGACGCGGGTCAGGGTGTGGGCGGCGATGTCGAGGTCGACCACGCCGATGGTGTCCACGCCGCGGTTGGCCACGTAGACGCGGCTGCCGTCGGTGGCGATACCGGAGGGCTGGACGTGGCCGTCGCGGGTGGAGGTGGCCACGCTGTCGGCAGGACGCCAGCCGTCGCCGTCCTGGACCAGCAGCCACAGCTCGCCGCTCAGCTCGCAGGCCACGACCAGGTGGTCGTGGGCGAGCACCAGGTGCCGCGGTCCGGAACCGGCCGGCAACCGGATCGGGTCGGCGGCCGCGAGCAGCAGACCGTCTGCGGTCAGCCGCAGCCGGAAGATCTGGTCACCGCCGAGGTCGCAGCAGAGCACCTCGTCGCCCACCACGACGGCCTGGTGGGCGTGCGCGCCCTCCTGCCGGTCGGCCACCGGTCCGCTGCCGGACAGCTCGACCGTGTCGACCACCGCCGAGAGGGTGCCGTCGTCGCCCCTGGCGCCGGTGGACACCGACCCGGAGACGTAGTTGGCCACGACCGCGTGCGCACCGTCGGGGCTGACGGCCACGTGGCAGGCGCCGTCACCGGCGGTCTCCACGGTGGACAGCAGCGCCAGCGCGCCGTCGGCGTCGTAGCGCACGCTGCTGATCGTGCCGGGGAAGCCCTCGCTCGCCGCGAGGAGCAGCGGGCGGCTCGGGTGCCGGGTCAGCCAGGTGGGGGAGACCAGCGGGAGGGTCGACACGGGCTCCAACCGAACCCGCCGCGCGGAGCCGGTGTTGAGCAGCGAGGTGACCCCGCTCGCGTGGCCGTCGGACTCGGCCGTGTAGCCGCCGACGAAGACGTGGCGGAGCGCTGAGGTGGAGGACACGCCGTCTTGGATATCACACGCGCGCGCCGCCGCACCGCAGAGTGGTCGGGTGGAGCCGACCCCGGTGGAGGATCTGCCGCCGGTGCTGCGGCAGACGCTGGACGCCTACGTCGAGCACCTCGCGCGGGACCGGGATCTGTCCGAGCACACGGTCCGGGCCTACCGCGGCGACGTGGGTGATCTGTTCGTCCACCTCCACCGTCTGGGGGCGACGGATCTGACCGGGCTCACCGTGCGGTCCCTGCGGTCCTGGTTGGCCAACCAGCAGACCCGCGGCCGGGCGCGGGGGACGCTGCAGCGACGGACCGCCGCCGTCCGGGTCTTCGGCCGCTGGGCCGTCCAGACCGGTCGGCTGGAGCGGGATCCGGCCGCGACCCTGCGCTCGCCCACGCGCGTACGGTCGCTGCCGCCCACCCTGGAGAGCAACGACGCCGCGGCCATGCTGGCCGAGGCCCTGCAGGTGGTGGCCGAGGGCGGGGGTGCCGCGGCCGCCCGGGACGTCGCGATGCTCGAGCTGCTCTACGCCACCGGCATCCGGGTGGCCGAGCTGTGCGGTCTCGATCTGGACGACATCGACGACGACCGGCAGACCGTCCGGGTGCTGGGCAAGGGCAACAAGCAGCGGACCGTGCCGTACGGCACCCCGGCCGCCCGGGCGCTCACCGCCTGGCGGGCCGCCCGCCCCGCGCTGGCCGGCCCCGAGGCCGGGGCGGCCGTCTTCGTCGGCGACCGGGGCAAGCGGATCGACCAGCGCGTGGTCCGCCGGATCGTGCACCGGGCGCTGCGGGTGGTCGACGGCGCCCCCGACCTGGGACCGCACGGGCTCCGGCACGCCATG
The DNA here is from genome assembly GCA_048594465.1 of Microlunatus sp. Taxonomy (GTDB): domain Bacteria; phylum Actinomycetota; class Actinomycetes; order Propionibacteriales; family Propionibacteriaceae; genus Microlunatus. Next base: position 1,784 of record JBMDXL010000433.1, read on the forward strand.
GCCACGCACCTGCTGGAGGGCGGTGCCGATCTGCGCACCGTCCAGGAGCTCCTCGGTCACGCGTCCCTGGCCACCACGCAGATCTACACCCACGTCTCCGACGCCCGGCTGCGCGCGGCCTTCCAGCAGGCGCACCCCCGGGCCTGAGTCCGCGGCGCACCCCGCCGCCCGAGCACCCCGCCGCCCCAGCGCTCTGCCGCCCCAGCGCTCTGCTGCCCCAGCGCTCTGCCGCCCTCAGAACATCGTCATCGGGTTGGCCAGCCGGCCGTCCACCCAGAGCATCAGGTGCAGGTGGCAGCCGGTCGAGTAGCCGGTGGTGCCGACGTAGCCCAGCAGCTGACCCCGCCGGACGACGGTGCCCGGACGCACCACGTAGCGGGTGGCGTGGTTGTAGCCCGTCCGGATCCGTCGTCCGCCGATCTCGTGGTCCAGCATCAGCCGGTGGCCGTAGCCCGCGTTGTACGACACGCTCGCCACGCGCCCGGCCGCGGGTGCCCGGATGGGGGTGCCGCACCGGGCGCCGAAGTCGGTGCCGTCGTGCAGCTTCCAGACGTGCAGCACCGGGTGGAGGCGCATCCCGAACGGTGAGGTGATGCCGCCGGGGACCGGTCGGGACAGACCGCCGCGGCCGGCCGGGACGACGGCGAACGTCTGCACCTCCCGCTCCGCCACCCGGGCCTCCGCCGTCCGCCGGCCCGCCCGCCACTCCGCCACCGGCCGCTGGTCGGCGGGCAGCAGCCGCAGCACCGACGCGCCGCCGCCGAGCAGCAGCAGCGGGTCGAGGTAGCTGTCGCCGCGCTTGAGTCCCCAGTGCAGGCACGTCGCGCTGCAGTGGCCGCCGCGGCCGATCCGCCCGATCACCGCACCCGCCTTCACCCGGTCACCGACGGCGGCGAGGGCGTCGACGGGCTCGTAGGTGGTCCGGACCGCTCCGTGGTCGACCACGACCACGCCGCGTCCGGCCAGTCGGCTCGCGAACGTGACCCGACCGGCGGCCGCGGCCAGCACCGCCGCGCCGGGCCGGGCGGCCAGATCGACACCGCGGTGACCGGCGGACCAGCGCTGGACCGGTGGGTCGTAGCCGCCGACCACGGTGACGGCCCCGGTCAGCGGCCACTGCCCGGTGGTCGGGATGACGTCGGCCGCGGCCGGCGCTCGGCTCCCCACGCCCAGCAGCAACGCCAGACCGAGGAGGGTCACGATGATCCGTCGTACTCGCACATCACCACACTGGGGACGCCGGACGATTTCGTACGCCCTGCTGGCAGATCTGTGGACGACGCTCGAGGTCGGATCCTGGCTGTGGACAACTCCTGCGCCGTCGGCCCTCTGTGGTCCACTGGTCGCGTGCCCGAGCCCGACCCCGACGCCGACGTGCCGGTGGTCGACGTGATGGTGGTCGACGGGGCGAACGTCGTCGGGTCCCGCCCGGACGGCTGGTGGCGCGACCGGCCCGGCGCGGCGGCGCGCCTGCACCGCCGGCTGGTGGCCACACCTGGTCTGGCCGCGCGGGTCGTGCTCGTCCTGGAGGGCCGGGCCCGAGCGGGCGTGCCGGCACGACGGACCGAGGTGCCCGACCCGGAGGGTCGCTCGTGGGTGCCCGACCCGGAGGGTGGCTCGTGGGTTGTCGACACCGTGCACGCCGCCGGCGAGGGAGACGACCGGATCGTGACCGAGGCGGCCGCGGCGGCGGCCGGCGGACGCGTGGCGGTGGTCACCGCGGACCGGGCGCTGGCGGTTCGCGTGGTGGCCGTCGGTGCCGCTGTGATCGGTCCCGGTCGGCTGCTCGGCCGACTCGCCCCGGACCCCGGTCCAGCCACGGGTCCGGAACGCCGACCGAACGACGACCCGGACCCTCGTCCGGGCGACAGGACGAGCCCGCAGGATCGGCTAGACTAGGCCGGCAGCCCTGCCACGGGGCTGACTTCGCATGTCCACGGCCCGGTCACGATCGGGACCTCGCGGCACGGTCCCGCTCCGGCGGGTCGCCCCGAGGTGGGGGCATCAGGCGGTCCCGAACCGTTCGGGATCGACGAACCGTCACGCCGGCACCTCTGCCGGTAAGGAAAGGAATGCGGCCATGGCCGTCGTCACCACCCGCCAGCTGCTCGAGAGCGGCGTCCACTTCGGGCACCAGACCCGTCGCTGGAACCCGAAGATGAAGAGGTTCATCTTCACCGAGCGCAACGGCATCTACATCATCGACCTGCAGCAGTCGCTGACCTACATCGACCGCGCGTACGCGTTCGTCAAGGACACCGTCTCCCGTGGCGGCCAGGTGCTGTTCATCGGCACCAAGAAGCAGGCCCAGGAGACCATCGCCGAGCAGGCCACCCGGGTCGGCATGCCCTTCGTGAACCAGCGCTGGCTGGGCGGGATGCTGACCAACTTCGGCACCATCGCCAAGCGGATCCAGCGGCTCAAGGAGCTGGAGGGCATGGACTTCGACGACGTCGCGGCCTCCGGTCTGACCAAGAAGGAGCTCCTCGGCCTCCGTCGTGAGAAGGAGAAGCTGGAGAAGACCCTCGGTGGAATCCGCGACATGCCCCGCACCCCGCAGGCGGTGTGGATCGTCGACACCAAGAAGGAGCACCTGGCCGTCGACGAGGCCCGCAAGCTGCGGATCCCCGTCATCGGCATCCTGGACACCAACTGCGATCCCGACGAGGTCGACTTCGCGGTGCCCGGCAACGACGACGCCATCCGCTCCGTCTCGCTGCTGACCCGGGTGATCGCCGACGCCGTCGCCGACGGTCTCGTCTCCCGCTCCGGCGGCTCGCAGACCGGCGCCGAGGCCGAGGTCGAGCCCATGCCCGACTGGGAGCGCGAGCTCCTGGGCGCCTCGCAGACGCCCGCCGCCTCCACGCCGGACGCCCAGCCCGCCGCCGACGCCGCCCCGGTGCCCGGTGACGAGCAGCCCGGCCCCGCCGCGGTGGAGGCCGAGCAGGCCGCCGACGCGCAGGCCGACGTGGAGCAGCAGTCCGCGAACCCGGACCCGGAGAACGCGTACAACGCGGCCGCCGGCACCACGCACCAGCTGACCGACCAGCACTGATCCCGGCCTCCGGGGTCTCGAACAGACGAGGACGAGGACACGAATGGCGATCTCCGCCGCTGACGTGAAGAAGCTCCGCGACGCCACGGGCGCCGGGATGATGGACTGCAAGAAGGCCCTGACCGAGACCGACGGCGACTACGACGCCGCGGTCGAGGTGCTGCGGGTCAACGGCCAGGCCAAGGCCGCCAAGCGGGGCGCCGAGCGCTCCGCCACCAACGGCCTGGTCGCCTTCGAGGACGGGGCGCTGCTCCAGCTCGGGGCCGAGACCGACTTCGTCGCCAAGAACCAGGAGTTCCAGGACCTGGCG
>JBMDXL010000434.1:0-4847 GCA_048594465.1 Microlunatus sp.
TATGTCCAGCCGGACCCGGTCTGCCGGGCACAGGTCTCCACGACCCCGTCGACCAGCACGGTGATCAGATCGGCGTCGACCCTCAGCACCTCGGGCGTCGTGTAGCGGCCGAGCTGCCCGGACGGGTCGAGCAGCTGCGCGGTGGCCGCACCGACCCCCAACCGGGCGGCCGCGGCCAGGTCCTCGGGCTCGTCCACGTCCCGACGTGCGTCGGGCAGGGCGCCGACGGGGAGAGCGACAGCACCGGACCGCCGGTGGCGCTCGGCCGAGCCGACAGACAGCCCGACCTCAGCACCCATCGGGTTCTCCGTTCCGTACAAGGGATCCAGTGGTACGCCGCGGGCGACCAGCATCGTCGTGCCCTGGCCGGCGTGGTCGCTGAGGAAGCTCCGTGGCCACGGGCGGGAGGCCATGATCACCCGGGCTACCGACGAGGCCTGCAGCGCCGGCAGGTCACCCACGCTGGCCAGCACCACCTCGACCCCCTCGGCTCGGAGCATCCCGTCGGCCGCAGCCAGTGCCGAGTTGAGCGGGCCACGCCGGACGTCCTGCGCGGTCGCCGCGGCCGGACCGGGTTCGGGGATGACGCGGACGTCGAGCCCGTGACGACGAAGCGCGGCGGCCAGGTCGGGCTGGTCGCTGACCACCACGATCTCGTGCACCGCGGGTCGCAGGGCGGCGAGGGTGTCCAGGGCCATGCACCGGGCCAGTCGCTCGCGGACCGGATCGGGCAGCCGAGACAGCCGGGACTTGGCCGCCGGCAGCGTCTTCAACGCCACCACGGCGGCCATCCGCTCGTCGCGGCTCGTCCCGGAGTCCTCACCGACGGGCGGTGGCGGCGGCGTGTCCATGATCGTTCGATGGTGCCACGGAGTGCGCGACGGGGCCGCCGGGCTCGCACGTCGAGCGCTGGGGAGCGCGCGGGAGGCCGTACCGCTCGTCGACGCTGCGCACGGTCGGCCCACCAGTCACCGACGTGGTGACCAGCCACCACGGCGGACCACTAAGGTGAGATGACCTGGTCCGGATGGAGGTGCGGGTGACCGATCAGTCCGGGATGCGACCCGGCGGACGGCGACGTCCGTCGTCGCGAGCCACAGGCCTGCGCAAGGCCAACACCGAGCCGGCCGAGAAGGCGCTCGTCGCCGTCGTCACGATCCTCAGCGCGGCCGTCCGGCCGTTCACCCACCGCGACTGGCGTGGCCAGGAGAACCTGCCGCGCACCGGTGGCGTGCTCGTGGTGGCCAACCACATCTCCAACTTCGACCCGATCGCGGTCGGTCAGTACCTGGCGTTCTCCGGCCGCTGGCCGCGCTTCCTGGGCAAGGCCAGCCTGTTCAGCGTGCCGGTGATCGGACGCATCATCACCGCCTGCGGACAGATCCCGGTCCAACGGGGCACGTCGTCGGCGGTGCACGCGCTGGACGCCGCGGTCGTGGCCGTCGAAGCCGGCAAGGCCGTGGTGATCTACCCCGAGGGCACCGTCACCCTGCACGAGCAGCTGTGGCCCATGGTGGCGAAATCGGGCGCCGCGCGGATCGCGCTGCAGACCGCGTGCCCGGTGATCCCGCTGGGACAGTGGGGCGCCCAGGACGTCATGTGGGGTAAGAAGATCCACTTCCCGAAGCTGCTGCCGCGCAAGACGCTCCGGCTCGTCGCCGGACCGCCGGTGCCGCTGGACGATCTGCGGGAGGGCCCGATCACCCCGCAGGCCGTGGCCGTCGCCACCGAGCGGATCATGGCCGCGATCACGGCCCTGGTCGTCGAGCTGCGGCAGGAGCCCCCGCCGGCCGAGCTGTTCGATCCCCGTCGGGCCCGGCAACGCGCCACCGGCTCGACGGACTCCCGAGCGTCGACCGACCCACGAGCGTCGACCGACCCACAAGCCCCGACAGACAGGAAGTCCACGTGAGCAGCCGGGTGGCCGTGATGGGATCGGGGTCCTGGGGGACGGCTTTCGCGCTGGTGCTCAGCGACGCCGGTCAGCAGGTGTCGATGTGGGCCCGGCGGGCCGAGGTAGCGGAGGCGATCACCCACCAGCACCACAACCCCGACTACTTCCCCGACATCGCGCTGCCGGACTCGGTGGTGGCTGTCACCGACCCGCACGCTGCCATGGACGGCGCCGAGTTCGTGGTCATGGCGGTGCCGTCGCAGACGCTGCGGGCCAACCTGGAGACCTGGACCATCCCATCGGAGGCGGTGATCGTCAGCCTGGCCAAGGGCATCGAGCTGGGCACCGGTCTGCGCGTCAGCGAGATCATCGAGCAGGTCGCCGACATCGAGCCGGACCGGGTGGCGGTGGTGACGGGCCCCAACCTCGCCCGCGAGATCGCCGAGCGGCAGCCGTCCGGCAGCGTGGTGGCCAGCACGTCGCTGGCCACGGCCGAGCGGCTGCAGGCCATCTGCCACACCCCGCGCTTCCGCGCGTACACCAACACCGACGTGGTGGGCTGTGAGCTGGGTGGGGCCACCAAGAACGTGATCGCCCTGGCGGTGGGGATGGCCGTGGGGCTCGGTCTCGGAGCCAACGCCACCGCCACCGTGATCACCCGCGGGCTGGCCGAGTCGAGTCGACTGGGGCTGGCGCTGGGGGCTGACCCGTACACGTTCTCGGGACTGGCCGGTCTGGGCGACCTCGTCGCCACCTGCAACTCACCCCTGTCGCGGAACAGGACCTTCGGTGAGCAGCTGGGCCGCGGGCACTCGGTGGCCGAGATCGCCGCCTCGACCCGTCAGGTGGCCGAGGGCGTGAAGTCGTGCGCCTCGATCCTGGACCTGGCTCGTCGAGCCGACGTCGAGATGCCGATCGTCGAGGCGGTCAAGACCGTCATCGACGGCACCCAGACCCCACCGCAGATGATCGCCAGCCTGATGGCCCGCTCGGCGAAACCCGAGCGCTACTGACGGCTACCTCACGTACGTGAGGCAGTCCGCGGTGTCGGCGCCGGCGCCGATCCGGACCGCGTCGGCCGTGCACTCCAGCGACGAGTTGTGCGTGCAGTCCGCGCGCTGACAGGCACCGACGTGGGACACCACGCGGTCGAGGCCGCCCTTGACGCCCAGCGGGATGAAGGTGGCGCAGTTGGCCTCGCTGCCGCTGGCGCCGATGGTCACGGCGGCCGCGTTGCAGGCGTGGTCGTGGTTGTAGGAACACCCGTCGACCGAGCACTCGCTCACGGCGGGAAGATCCATCAGACTCGTCATGCTGACCTCCGGGATCGTGCTGGGGGAGCGCCGCGTCGGACGCAGTGACCTGGGTCACGTTAACCCCGGCGCCCCAGGACGTACAGGCAGTGAAGGCTTGCCTCAGCGCGGCGACCGGCACCGAGGTCCTCGGCGCGGGGACCGGATCCGTGACGTCTGTCAGACCCTCAGGATCGGCGGGCGCGCCATGATGGACGACGTCGAGAACGCCAGCCGAGCCAGGGGGAACGCGATGTCGCTGCGAGAGCGGAGCCGGTTGGTGGCCGGGTTCTACCGGGAACGGGCCCGCTTCCGCTTCGGGGCGCATGTGCGCCAGGACCCTCTCTGCCGTCTGCACCTGTCGTCGGGAAGCCGGAACCCGTACCCCCTGTACGACGAGGTCCGTCGACGCGGCCCGCTGGTCCGGTCGGTGGCCGGGGCGTGGACGTCGGCGACGTACGAGGTCTGCGAGCAGGTGCTGCGCGATCGCCGGTTCGGCGTGGACGCCCGGCCCACCGACCAGCGCTCGGTCTCGCCGATGCTGTCCTTCCTGGAGCTCGACCCGCCCGACCACACGCGGCTGCGACGCTTCGTGATGCCCACGTTCTCCCCGAAGGCGGTCGCCGGGTTCGATCCGCAGGTCACCACGGTGGTGGGCGAGCTGCTGGACGCGGTGCCCCCGGACGGAGGCTTCGACCTGGTCGGCGGCTACGCCGCCCCGATGCCGATCGCGGTGATCACCCGGCTGCTCGGTGTCCCCGACGCCGACAGCGAGGAGTTCCAGCGGTACGGCCAGGTCTTCGGCAGCGCCCTCGGCGGGCTGCAGTCCCTCCGCCACGCGCGCGAGCTGATGGACGCCCAGGCGCGGCTCCGGCGGATCTTCGCCGACCTGATCGAGCGACGTCGCCTCGACCCCGGGGACGACGTGATCAGCCGCCTGGCCGTCGCGCCGGGCGAGCAGATCCGGCCCGACGACATGGAGCCGCTGTGCACGCTGCTGCTGATCGCCGGCTTCGAGACGACGGTCAACCTGATCGGCAACACCGTGCACGCGCTGCTGCAACGACCCGAGCTCTGGCGTCGGGTGGCCGAGGACCCGACGTTGGTCGACGCCGCGATCGAGGAGACCCTGCGCTTCGACTCGCCGGTGCAGCGCACCGCCCGCGTCGCCCAGGTGGATGTGGAGATCGGCCGGCAGCGCGTCACCGCAGGCGAGATCGTGGTGACCCTGATCGGGGGCGCGGGACGCGACCCGGAGGTGGTCGACCGGCCGCACGAGTTCGACCTCGACCGCCCGAAGCGCGACCATCTCGCGTTCTCCGCCGGGTTGCACTACTGCGTGGGCCGGCCGCTGGCCAAGCTGGAGGCGACGATCGCGGTCCGTGAGCTGGTCACCCGCTTCCCGGACCTCCGGGTCGACGGTCGCCCCCAACGTCGACCCGGCACCCTGATCCGTGGTCTCGCCCACCTCCCGGTCCGGACCTCGATGGCTGGCCGTCGCCGGTACGTCGCCGCCTGATCCCGGCCCGCGGTGGGTTCTGGTCCGTACCGACGTGTTCCAGTCCATCCGGCAGCGTCCGTCTACCGTTCGTGGCTTGGCGGTGGGTTCCGGTCCGTACGGGCGCGTGCCGGTGTGCCGTTCGTGGCTTGGCGGTGGGTTC
>JBMDXL010000435.1:0-6732 GCA_048594465.1 Microlunatus sp.
ACGCAACCAGGGTTCTCCATCGCCCCGGCGTTGAAGTCCGGCACGAAGGCCTGGTGGTACTCGCCGAAGGGATAGCGGACGCCGAACAGCTGGTGGAAGTAGTCGAACGACGCCGCGGTCACCTCGGCGAGGTCGGTGACCTCGGTCTCCAGCGACGCCGCCAGCGAGGCGCGGGCGTGGAAGCCCAGCCGGATCCCGTCGTGCTCGCGGTAGCTGGAGGCGTACGGTCCGGCGACCAGGGTCACGAAGTAGGTGGACAGCGGCGCGGTCGGCCGGATCTGCCAGTGGCCCGGGGCGATCGCGGTGCTCGGTCCGTTGCCCAGCACCGTCCAGTCCACCGGCGCGGTCACGTCCAGCGCGTACGTGGACTTCAGGTCGGGCTGGTCGAAGCAGGCGAACCAGCGCGGCGCGGCAGCCAGGAACGACATCGCGTAGAGATAGGTCCGCTGGTCGGCGGGGTCGGTGTGGCGGTGCAGGCCCTCCCCGTCGGTGGAGTACGCCATCGTGCCGGCGATCCGCAGCGTGTTCTCCTGCCGCAGACCCGTCAACGGGATCCGGCCCTGGCGCCAGCTCGCCGGGTCCAGGGCCACCCCGTTGAGCTCGGCCGCGACCAGCTCCTGGCCCTTGAAGTCGACGAAGGTCTCCGCCCCCGTGCCCGCCCCCTCCACCAGCGCGAAGGTCAGGACGCTGACCGCGTCGAAGGTCGAGCCCGGACGGGTCAGGTCGAGGGTGACGTCGGTGTGCGTCACCGTGATCGTCGCGGCCCGCTGTTCCGCCTCGCGACGGGTCAGGCTCAGCGAGGCGGTGGCGGTGGAGCCGGGGTCGTCAGTGAGGGGCACCGTTCGACCCTATGCGCCCGCGGGGACCGGCCGGCCGAGACCCGGGGTGCGGCCCGGGGCGGTCCGGCGCCGGACCCGGGAGGCAGGTCACATCCAGGGCGGCGGCCCGGGCGGGACGATCCAGTGCACGTCGAACAGCACCGCCGAGGTGACCCCGAGCGCCGCACCGCCCTGGGCGGCGAACCAGGTCAGGAAGGGTTCCGGGTCGAAGGAGGCCCGGCCGAGACCCGTCGTGTACTGCGCGTGGGCGCGGAGCGACTCGATGCCGAGCCGCAGCGGCTCGCCGCTGACGTCGACACCGTGCGTCGGGGTGTCAGTGCCCCCGACCAGGATGAACCGGATCCCACCCCACGGCTCCAACCCCTCGTCGCTGATCAGCTCCGGGAAGATCCAGCGGTTGCCGGCGTCGCGGGCGGCGTCCAGGGTGGCCAGCCCGACCGCGCGGTGGTCGGCCTGGTTGGTCATCCCGCCGAACATCTTCACGTCGTAGTTGCCGGTGATCAGCACCTGCGGGCGGTGGGTGCGGATCGCCCGGGTGATCTCCTTGCGCAGCTCCACGCTGTTCTCGATCACACCGTCGCGGTGGTCGAGGAACTCCACCGTGTGCACACCGACCGACCGGGCCCCAGCGCGTTCCTCCTCCTCCCGCAGCGGTGCCGCGTCGACGGGGTCGATGGCGTCGATGCCGGCCTCGCCGCGGCTGGCCAACAGGTAGCTGACGGCCTTGCCCTGGGCCGTCCAGCGGGCCACGGCCGAGGCCGCGCCGTACTCGATGTCGTCAGGATGGGCGACCACCGCGAGCGCGGTGTCCCAGTCCTCGGGGACGGTCGGAAGCCGCCCCGCCGGTGCAGCGTTCATGGCCGAAGGGTAGACCCGGACGGCGGCGCGCGGGCAGGAAATGATGGACCCATGGCCCCCGCGTCCCGCACCAGTCCGTCGCTCACCGTCCGACCCCTGCAGAGCAGTGACGCCGAGGCGTCCCGGACCCTCGGGTTCGAGGCCTTCGGGATGCCGAGCTCGCCCCCGACCGAGCCCGCCTCGCTCGAGCAGCCCGGCCGGCGGTTCCACGGGGTGTTCGCCGGCGAGCGGCTGGTCGCCCGGCTCGCGGACCGGGCGTACGACTCCTGGTTCGGCGGCGTGCCGGTGCCGACCTGCGGGATCGCCGGGGTGACCGTGGCGCTGGAGGATCGTGGCCGGGGCGCCCTGTCCCCGCTGTTCGCCACCGCCCTCGACGCCGCCCGGCAGCGCGGCGCCGTCGTCTCCGGGCTCTATCCCACGGCGGCCCGGATCTACCGGCGGTTCGGCTACGAGCTGGTCGGCGACTACCGGACGGTCGCCGTGGCGACCGCTGACCTCAGCGCCGTGACGGCGCCGGTGGGGGTGACCGGCCGGCGCGCCGAGCTGCGCGACCTGCCCGCCGTCCGCACCGTGTACGACACCTGGGCGGCGGCCCAGAACGGTCCGCTGAGCCGGCGCGGGGTGTCCTTCCCGACCACCGACGACGAGCTGCTGGACGACTTCGACGGCATCACCGTGGCCGAGGACGGCGACGGTCGGGTGATCGGCTACGCCTCCTGGGAACGCGGCCAGCACTACGACGAGCGCGGCACCGTGGAGGTGTCGGACCTGCTGGCCCTGTCCGCGGACGGCTACCGCTGCCTGCTGCGGACCATCGGCAGCTTCTCCTCGGTCGCCCCGCGGACCAAGATCGACACCTCCGGCGACGACGTGCTCCGGCAGTTCCTGCCCGGGAAGGCGTGGGAGACAGTGGGCAGCGACCCGTACATGCTGGCGATCATCGACGTCGCCGGAGCCCTGTCCCGCCGTGGCTACCCGTGGTTCCTGTCGGCCCGGCTCGGTTTCCGGGTGGCCGCTGACGGGACGAACCCGACGGCGGGGGCGTACCGGTTCGAGGTGGCGGAGGGTGTCGGCCGGTGTACCGCCGAGGACCACACCGACGACCGCACCTTCCACCCCCGGGGTCTGGCCCTGCTCTACGCCGGGGTGCAATCATGCGCGAACCTGCGCTGGGCCGGTCTGCTGACCGGCGGTCGCCCCGAGCAGGACGCGGTCTGGGACACGCTGTTCGGCGGTCGGCAGTTCCACATCCGCGACTACTACTGAGCCGAGCACGTGACCGACACCGACCGAGACGAGTCCCGATGACCGCACCGCTGACCACCTTCGCCCACGACGGCTTCCAGTTCGCCGTCCACGAGTGGGGTCCGGCCGACGGCCGCCCGGTGATCGCGCTGCACGGCTTCCCGCAGACGGCGCTCAGCTGGGAGCGGGTGGCGGCCCGACTGGCACCGGCCGGGGTGCGGGTGCTGGCGCCCGAGCAGCGGGGCTACTCCGCCCGGGCCCGACCGCGTGAGGTGTCGGCGTACACGATGGACAAGCTGGCCGGCGACGTGCTCGCCCTGGCCGACACCGCCGGTCTGGAGCGGTTCGACGTGCTCGGCCACGACTGGGGTGGCGCGGTGGCCTGGTATCTCGGCTCCCGCCACGCCGATCGCGTGCGGACGGTGTCGGTCGCTTCCACCCCGCACCCGGCCGCGCTGTGGGAGGCGTTCAAGGGTCCGCAGGCGCTGCGCTCGTGGTACATGCTGCTGTTCCAGCTGCCCTGGCTGCCGGAGACGCTGCTCGGGGCGGGCGGCGGGTGGCTGGCCCAGCGCCTGTTCGCGGCCAGCGGGGCGGAGGACCCGGCGGCCATGGGCCGGCTGCTGAGCGACCGGACCACCGCCACCGGAGCGGTCAACTGGTACCGCACCATGCGGGTGAAGGGCGCCCCCGGCGCCGGGCGCGTCACCGTCCCCAGCCTGTACGTGTGGAGCGACGAGGACGCCGCCCTGGGACGGCAGGCCGCCGAGCTGACCCGCGACTTCGTGGACGCCGACTACACCTTCGTCGAGCTCGCCGGGGCCTCGCACTGGATCCCCGACGAGCGGCCGGACGAGCTGGCCGACGCCGTGCTGGCGCACCTGGGCCGCCATCCGGGAGCGGCGTGAGCACCGGCGCCGAGGTCGCCGCTCGGCGGACGGACGAGCGGCACCGCTGGGACCGCTGGACCGAGTGGCCGCTGATGGTCGCCGCCCTGGCCTTCCTGGCCGCGTACGCGATCCCGATCCTGCATCCCGGACTGCCGCGGTGGCTCGGTCACGTCTGCTGGTGGACCACCTGGGTCACGTGGGCCCTGTTCGTCCTCGACTACGTGGTCCGGCTGGTGCTGGCGGAGTCGCGGCGCGCCTTCGTCCTCCGGCACTGGCTGGATCTGCTGGTGATCGCGCTCCCGCTCCTCCGTCCGCTGCGGCTGCTGCGCCTGATCCCGCTGCTCAGTGTGATCAACCGGCGCGCCACCACCCGGCTGCAGGGGCGGGTGGCCACCTACGTGGTCGGCGGCGCGCTGCTGCTCGCCTTCGTCGGCGCCCTGGCCGAGCTCAGTGCCGAACGGCACGCGCCGGGCGCCACCATCGTGAACTTCGGCGACGCCATCTGGTGGGCGACCACCACGATGACCACCGTCGGCTACGGCGACACCTATCCGGTCACCGTGATCGGCCGCTGGGTGGCCGCCGCGCTGATGGTGGGCGGGGTGGCCCTGCTCGGCACCGTGACCGCCACCTTCGCCTCGTGGTTGGTCGACCGGGTGTCCACGGTGAGCTCCTCGGAGGCCGAGCTGCGGGACACGGTGGCGCGGCTGGAGGCCAAGCTGGACCTGCTCCTCGAGCAGCGCGGCCCCGACCACCCGGGCACGTCCGGCTGACGCACCCGGGTGGCGGGACCACCGGACTCAGCGACGCCGGTTGAACCGCCAGCCGAGGACCGCGGCGAGCCCGACCGGGACCACCGCGAGCAGCCACCACCAGCCCGACCGGGACGCCGGAGCCTGGTCGACCGGCGGCTGCCCGACCGGTGGCGTCACCGGCGTCGCGGCGGGGGTCGGCGCCTCGCTCGATGGGGCTCCCGCCGACGGGCTTGGCGACGAGTCGGTCGACGGGGTCCCGGTGGCAGCGGGGGTCGAGGCGCCCGACGTCGAGCCGGTGCGCACCATGAAGGTGAACCGGCCGTTGATGGGGTGCCCGTCGGCGGAGGTGACCCGCCACTCGACCTCGTACTCCCCCGCCGGCAGCGCCGACGACAGATCCTGCTCGACGGTGGAGTCGACGAGCCTCGGGTCACCGGTCGTCGCCGAGACGCCGTCCGGGCCCGTGACCAGCACCTTGGTCCCGGTGGCGATGGCCGGCTCGTTGAAGGTCAGGACGACCGAGGAGGGCGGGCCGGCCACGGTCGTGCCGTCGCCGGGGATGGTCGAGATCAGGGCGTTGTGAGCGAAGGCGACCTGCGGGGCGCCGAGCAGGGTGAAGACCACCGCGACCACCACCGCGACGGCCCACAGACGCCCCCGCCCGTCCTCGGTCGCGCTCATCCGTTCGCCGCCGGTCCGCGGCCGCGCCGCCAGGACAGACCGGCGAGGACCAGACCGCCGAGACCGGCGGCGAGTCCGACCGCCCCGAGGGCACGGGCCACGGGATCGGCCCCGCCGGACGACGCGGTGGCCGGATCGTCGGTGGCGTCCGGAGTCCCGGGAGCGGCGGTGGCCCCGCCGTGGTCGTCGGCTCCGGCAGCGGCTGCGGCCACCACCAGCTCGGGAGCGGGGTGCTCCGGCTCCTCACCGGACTCGGGGGTGGCCTGGTCCCAGGCCACGACCTCGCCGTCGCTGTAGGTCTGGGTCGTCGGCAGCAGGACGGTGCCGGCCGCCGGCAGCGGCCCCACGGAGATCGCGAACTCCTGGTACTGACCGGGACCGATCGCCACGCCCTTGTCGGCGGTCCAGGTGACCTGGCTGACGGCCTCGGTCAGCGTGGTCCCGTACGACTCCACGGGTGTGGCCAGCTTGGTCTTGGTGGTGGCCGCCGTCCACCCCGGCACCGGCTTGGTGCTGACGTAGAGGAACGGGGTGTCGGTCGGCAGCTGCACGCTGAGCTTCACCGTGCCGGCGGTCGCGGACTCGTTGGGCACCCGGAACGTGAGCGCGCTGAACGCTCCGCTGGTGGGGTTGTCGGGGGTGACGCGGACGTGGGCGGAGGCCGTGGTGGCCGGGAGCAGGGTGAGGCCGGAGACGACCAGACCGGCGACGACGAGCAGGGATCGCCGGCGGCGACCAGGTGCATGGGTCGAGAGAAGAGTCATGAGAGGTCCTTCGAGGAGATCTGACGACGCCACGAGGGCGTACGGGGACAGGTGCCGCAGGCACCGGGCGGCACCGCCCGTGGCGGCACCGAGGGGGGTCAGATCAGGACCGGGGGCGCTCGGGAACCGGTCCGCCGCCCGCGGACAGCGACCAGGAAGACGTCGACGGCCTCGACGACGACGGGGCGGGGGCGCCGGACGCGCGCGGTCGCCGAGCCGGTGCAGCGGTGGATCCGGTCGACCACGGCCCAGAGCCAGCGCTCGCCGCGGGCGAGCAGCCAGGCGGTGGCCAGCACCGCGAGCACGTGGCCGAGCAGCATCGACCAGCCCCCGGCGCTCGCGGTCCCGGTCCCGCAGACGGAGCTCCCGCCGCCCATGGTGTGACCGGGCATCACCAGGGTCGCGCAGGTGGTCGCCGTGGAGGCGGCGTGGAAGAGCAGGTGCAGCAGCAGCTGCTCCACCCCGAGGGCGGTCACCAGCACCCCGAACCGCAACCGGCGGCCGGTCAGGGTGACGGCCAGCAGGGCCAACCCCACGGCGGTAAAGGCGAGCACCCCGGCACCGGGCAGGGTGCCGCCGCCGAGCACGTGACCGGCCGTGGCCAGGAACAGCGACGCTCCCCCGAACACCCCGGCGCGGGCGAGCCGCGCCCAGCCGCCGGTGAGAGTCATGGCAGGAGCGTAGGTCATGGCGCCGACGTCTG
>JBMDXL010000436.1:0-4088 GCA_048594465.1 Microlunatus sp.
GCGGACTTCACTCTCGCCAACGCCGTGGCGCATCTGGACGGCGATCCGTGGCAGTCGTCTCTGCCGGCCCCGCAGCAGCTGCCCGCCGAGCTGGTCGCCGAGGGACACGACATCCCGATCGCACGGGTGCAGGCCATGCACGAGGGGAAGCGTCGGGCCCGGGCACGACGAGACGCCGCCGCCGACTGGTGAGTCGGCGGCGGCGCGGTGGTGCGGGGTCGGAGCGGGGCGATCAGGAGCCCTGTCCCCTGTCGAGCTCTACCTCTCCCGTGACGGCAGGGCCAGCAGGGGCCGCGAGCGGCGGGCGCCCGCGCCGCCGAGGTGGACCCCGCCGGTGCCGTCGGCGGTGAACACCCGAGTCCCGGACGGGGCGTGGTGCACTGCCGCGAGCAGAGCGGCCATGTCCTCCATCTGACGCCGGAGCTCGTCCAGCTCGTCCTGCATCGAGAGGATCCGCCGGATCCCCTCCAGGTTGATCCCCTCGTCCTGACTCAGCCGCTGCACCAGCCGCAGCCGGGCGATGTCCCGGGCGGAGTAGCGGCGGCCGCGCTTGGCCAGCCGGCGCGGCACCACCAGACCCATCCGGTCGTACGTCCGCAGGGTCTGCGGGTGCATGCCGGCCAGCTGGGCCGCCACCGAGATGACGAAGACAGGCGCGTCGGAGTCGATCTGCTGAGGTAAGCCAGCTCCGCTCATCGCCTACTCCTTCACGAACCGGAGGCGAACAGCTTCGCCCGCGGGTTCTGGGTTCCCTCGGCCTGGGCGTACGTGTCGAGGGCCTGGCGGGCCTCGGCACTGAGCGTGGCCGGCACGACCACGTCGACCGAGACGAGCAGGTCGCCCTTGGTCCCGTCCCGTCGGGTGACCCCCTTGCCGCGGACCCGTAGTGTGCGCCCGTTGGGGGTGCCGGCGGGCAACCGGAGCTTCACCGAAGGACCCCCCAGGGTGGGCACCTCGATCTCGGCCCCGACGGCCGCCTCGTGGAACGTGACCGGCGCGGTCAGGGTGAGGTTGTCGCCGGTCCGGCCGAACACCGGGTGCGGACGGACGTGCACCATCACGTAGAGGTCGCCGGCCGCGCCGCCGTTCTCACCGGCGCCGCCCTTGCCCTTGAGCCGGATCCGCTGCCCGTCGGTGACGCCGGCGGGGATCCGCACCCGCATCGTCTTGGTCGACCGGCCGCGACCGGAGCCGTGGCAGACCGGGCAGGGATCGTCCACGACCATGCCGCGTCCGTGGCAGTCCTTGCAGGGCTCGGTCATCGCGAACACCCCACCGGAGGTGGAGGTCTGCATCCCGGAGCCCTGGCAGGTGGCGCAGACGTGCGGCACGGTGCCGGCCTTGGCCCCGGTCCCGTGGCACGCCTCGCAGGGGGCGTCGGAGATCATCTGCATCCCCACGGTGACGCCGGAGATCGCGTCGACGAAGTCGACGGTCACCTCCCCCTCCACGTCGCTGCCCCGGCGTGGCCCCCGGGCGCTGGAGTAACGCTGGGTCCGGCTCTGGCCCGAGTTGAACAACCCGCCGAAGAGGTCGGAGAAGTTGTTGTCAGAGGCGTTGCGGAACAGGTCGTCGACCGACGGGCCCGCCTGACCACCGGCACCCCCGCCGCCACCGGGGAAGCGGAATCCGCCGCCGCCGAACAGCTTGCGCGCGTCGTCGTACTCCTTGCGCTTCTTGGTGTCGGACAGGACGTCGTTCGCCTCGGACACCTCCTTGAAGCGCTTCTCGGCTGCCGGGTTGCCGGGGTTCTGGTCCGGGTGGTTCTCCCGGGCCAGCTTGCGGTAGGCCTTCTTGATCTCCTCGGGCTTGGCGTCCTTCGCCACCCCCAGGACCTTGTAGTAGTCCTTCTCCAGCCAGTCCTTGGTGCTCACGGACGCCTCCTCTCGGGGTTCTCGGGACCGGTCACGCCGGTCCGGTCGGTCATGCTGTCCATGGTCAGGGGTGGGGTGGCCCGCCGGCCCCCCGACACCCTCACGTCATCAGTCCTCGTCGTCGGACGGGGCATCGGCTGCTTCCGGAACAGCCTCCGGGGCGGCAGCCTCGGCCGCCGACGCGTTCGGGTCCGGCTCGGCCACGGCGACCCGGGCGGGCCGCACGACGCGGTCACCGATCCGGTAGCCCGGCTGCAGGATCTCCACGCAGGTCGGCCCGTCGATCCCCTCGGCGTGCGCGTGCAGCAGCGCCTCGTGGATGTGCGGGTCGAACGGATCGCCCTTGGTGCCGTACGTCTCCAGCCCGTGACGGGTGCTGACCCGCTCCAGCTCGTCGGCCACGGCCTTGAAGCCACCGCTGAGCTCGCCGTGCTCGCGGGCCGAGCGGACGTCGTCCAGGACCGACATCAGGTCCTTGAGCACCGCCTCGACCCCGCTCTTGCGAGCGACGTCGCGATCACGGTCGACCCGGCGCTTGTAGTTGACGTACTCGGCCTGCAGACGCTGCAGGTCGCCGGTGCGGTCGGCCAGGGCCTGGGTGAGCTGAGCGATCTCCTCGTTGCTCACCGAGGTGTCCGCGCCGGCCGGGTCGGCGGCCCCCCCGGGGCCGGGGGCCGCCGCGGGCTGCGGCTCCCGGACCGGGTAGGTGTCCGGATCGATCCGACGCCGGTCCCGGATGGTCGGTCCGGTGTTCTCGGTCTCGGCTGGATCGCTCACTTGGTCCCCGTGTTCTGGTCGTCGTCCACGATCTCGGCGTCGACCACGTCGTCGTCGGCCCCGCTGGTGCTGTCGGACCCGGTGGTCTCACCGTCGGCCGTCGGAGCCTCGGACGCGCTCTGCGCCTGCGCCGCGGCGTACATCGCCTGGCCCACCGCCGCGCTGGTGGTGTTGACCTTGTCGACGGCCGCCTTGACGGCGTCGGTGTCGTCACCCTCGAGGGCGGTCTTCAGCTCGGCCAGCGACTCCTCGACCGGCTGCTTGACGTCGTCGCCGATCTTGTCGCCGTTCTCGCTGAGCAGCTTCTCGGTCCGGAAGACCAGGTTGTCGGCCTCGTTGCGGACCTCGACGGCCTCGCGCCGCTTCTTGTCCTCCTCGGCGTGCGCCTCGGCGTCCTTGACCATGGAGGCGATGTCGTCCTTGTTCAGGGCCGACCCGCCGGTCACGGTCATCGACTGCTCCTTGCTGGTGGCCAGGTCCTTCGCGTGGACGTGCACGATGCCGTTGGCGTCGATGTCGAACGCGACCTCGATCTGCGGCACACCGCGCGGAGCCGGCGGCAGACCGGTCAGCTCGAAGTTGCCGAGGGACTTGTTGTCCCGGGCGAAGTCACGCTCGCCCTGGTAGACCTGGATCATCACCGACGGCTGGTTGTCGTCGGCGGTGGTGAACACCTCCGAGCGCTTGGTCGGGATGGTGGTGTTCCGCTCGATGATCTTGGTCATCACGCCGCCCTTGGTCTCGATGCCGAGGCTCAGCGGGGTGACGTCGAGCAGCAGGACGTCCTTGACCTCACCCTTCAGCACGCCGGCCTGCAGGCTGGCGCCCAGAGCGACGACCTCGTCCGGGTTGACGCCCTTGTTGGGCTCCTTGCCGCCGGTCAGCTCCTTGACGAGCTCGACGACGGCCGGCATCCGGGTGGAGCCACCGACCAGGATCACGTGGTCGATCGTGCCGACGCTGATCTTGGCGTCCGCGACCACCGCGTTGAACGGGGTGCGGCAGCGGTCGAGCAGGTCGGAGGTCAGCTGCTGGAACTGCGACCGGGTGAGCTTCTCCTCCAGGTGCAGCGGGCCGGACTCACCGAGGGTGATGTACGGCAGGTTGATCGAGGTCTCGCTCGCCGAGCTGAGCTCGATCTTCGCCTTCTCCGCGGCCTCCTGCAGCCGCTGACGGGCGATCTTGTCCTGGCTCAGGTCGGTGCCGTTCTTGTTCTTGAACTGCTTGACCAGCCAGTCGACGATCCGGGAGTCCCAGTCGTCGCCACCGAGGCGGTTGTCGCCCTTGGTGGCCTTGACCTCGAAGACGCCGTCACCGATCTCCAGCAGGGACACGTCGAAGGTGCCACCACCGAGGTCGAACACCAGGATGGTCTGCTCGGTGTCGCCCTTGTCCAGCCCGTACGCCAGCGCGGCGGCGGTCGGCTCGTTGATGATC
>JBMDXL010000437.1:0-10074 GCA_048594465.1 Microlunatus sp.
CCGGCGGGCCACGGGTCGGTCACCCGGACCCGGGTCAGGTCGATGGCCTGGCGCCGGTAGGCCGCGGACTCCGCGATCACGCTGGCCACGGCGTCGGCCTGGGAGTAGGTGACGAGTGACCGGGGGTCCATCCGGTCGAGCAGCCGCCGCCGGCTCTGGGCGGTGACCGTGATCCGGTCCGCGATGGGCCCCAGGGCCGCCATCGGCGGCGCGTGGGCGGCCCACTCCGCCGCCCGGGCGAGCGCCAGCCAGGCGCCTTCCCCGACCGGCTGGCGCGGCGTGGTCTCGACGCTGCCGTCCACCATCACCAGACCGGCGACCAGGTCGGGCCGCCGCCGGATGGTGGCCTCGGCGTGGAAGGACGCCATCGAGTGGGCGACGAAGACCCCACCCGGGTGCTCTGCGGCCAGCGCGGTCAGGGTGGCCGTCTCCTCGGCCAGGGTGGGCAGGTGGTTCGGCCAGGGGGTGCCGCCCAGACCGGGACGGTCCAGCCGGACCAGCTCCCGGCCTCCGAGCAGCCGCACCACCGGGTCCCAGGCGTACGAGGGCATCCCGCACCCGCTGATCAGGATGACCGGCGGCCCCGCCCCCGGCTCGACGATCACGTTGACGGTGCGTCCGCCGAGCTCCTCGTGGTGACCTCCCAGGTCGCCGGACTCCTCGCGCTCAGCCAAGGCGGGGCACCAGCGCGAGCCAGGCGGCGGCGGTCAGACCGGATGCCGTGAGCGGGGCGGCGCCCGGCTGCCCGGAGGCGGTCCCGGCCGCCGGGTCGGGAGCGGGGGCGAGCCGGTCGAGCACCTCGAGGGTGGCCCGGTGCGCCAGCAGACCGGGCGGAGCGCCCCAGGACCGGGTCACCGCGGACAGGCCCGGATCGGCCGCCTCCCGTTCGGGCAGCATCCGCAGCACCGCGACGAGGTGGGCGTGGTCGGCCACGGGTGGCGGCTGCAGCAGCCGGCCGGGCAGCCCCCCGCCGAGGGCGGCTCCGAGCGCCCGGACGTGCGCGAGCAGCCGCTGCTGCGTGGCGGGCTCGGGCGGCAGCAGCGGCCGGACGGCGAGCAGCAGCTCGAGGTCGGCCGGCGAGGGCTGCCCGGCGACCGCGAGCCGGTCGGTGACGCGACGCACGGCCTGCGCGAGCACACCGGCGAGCCGCTCGGGCGCGCCGGCCCCGACGGCGAGGACCGTCCGGAGCACGGCGAGTCCGACACATCGCGAGGGCGGTCCGCCGTCACCGAGCAGCCGACCCTCCCGCACCAGGGCGGCGGCCAGGATCTCGTCGTCGCCGGTGCGTCCGTGCTCACCGAGGAGGTAGAGCACGCTCAGCGGCGACGAGTCGTCGGCGGGCACACCGACCCCGACCGCGGGTCCGTCCGCCTGGTCGAGCAGCCGGGCGGTCAGCCGGTCGAGCGCGTCGCCGGCCTGCTCGGCCTCGGCCAGGCCGCCCGCCCCCAGTGCCGCCTGCAGGACGACGGCGGCGGCCACCTCGTCGAGCGCGACCACCCCGGCCGGCGTGCGCCGGCCGGCCAGGATCTGGGCCGCCCAGACGGTGAGCTGGTCGGCCAGGGGCCGGACCCAGGTCAGATCGAGCCGGACGTCGCCGTCGGCGGAGCGCAGCTCGACCCGGTGCCGTCCCGGTTCGTCGGCGACCACCTCCCGGCCCGCCCGCTCCGGCTCCTCGACCACGTCGACCATCAGCGCGGGCGGCACGACCAGGGCCGCGTCCGGGTCATCGGGAAGCAGCGCCCCCTCGCCCACCTCGTACGTCGTCCGCTCGACCAGCACGTCACGACCGGGGCCGGCCACCACCGAGCGCGGGGTGGCGTAGAGCTCCCAGCGGAGCTGAGCGACCCAGCGCTGCCCGGGGGCCAGCCGCAGCGGGGCCAGCTCCAGGCCGTCGTCGGTGACTCCGTCGACGGTCCCGGCGGTCAGCCGCGCCGCCAGCACCGGCCCCTGACCGTCGTCGGCATGGACCGCCCAGCACAGTCGCGACCCCGCGGTCTGGACACTGACCCGGTGGCCGGGCGCCGGCCGCACGGTCAGCGGCACGCTCTCCACCAGGGTCTCGGTCGTCCCGGTGTTCACGATCAGCAGCCGGGTCGTCCAGCCGGTGCTGAAGCCGTGCCGCAGGGTGATCTCCACGTCGGCCATCCGCCGTCGGACGGTGATCTCGTCGGCGTCGATCTCGGTCTCGGGGGCCGACCAACCCAGGTCGGGGACGATCCCGGTGGACCGGCGGCCGCCCGCGGTCGGGCCGACCGGAGCAAGGTCCATCGCGGTGAGGTACGGACGGTCCGGGGTGCGTCGGGGGGCGACGGCGACGATGCGGCCCCGGGGATCGCACTCGATCACCAGTCGACCGGTGTCGATCCTCATCCGCGCGGCGGTCGGATCACGCGCTGACAGGCCATAGGCTTTCACTATGACAGGTGCTCCTGCTCGGGGTGGCGACACCCGCGAGCTCTGGCCCCGCGACTTCGGTCGCGACGGAGTCTCCGGACTCCTCACCGCAGACCGCGCCCTGCGGGCCCGCGACGTCTCCCACCCCGACGACGAGGACGAGCGGATGGCGCTCGACGTGCTGGAGAAGCTGCTGGCCCGGGTCGACGGGCGCCGCTGACCGATCGGCGGCCCGACCGCCGACCGCGGTCAGCGGTCGGCTTCGTACCGGCTGAGCAGGTCGATCCGCCGCTGGTGCCGGGCGTCGCCGCTGAACGGCGTCTCCAGGAACCGCTCCACGAAGCCGGTGGCCTCGTCGGCGGAGTGCATCCGGGCCCCGATGGAGATCACGTTGGCGTCGTTGTGCTGGCGGCCCAGGGTGGCGGTCTCCTCGCTCCAGGCCAGTGCGCAGCGCACCCCGTCGACCTTGTTGGCGGCGATCGCCTCGCCGTTGCCCGAGCCCCCGATGACGATGCCGAGCGACCCGGGCTCGGCCACGACGGCCTCGGCGGCGGGCAGGCAGAAGACCGGGTAGTCGTCCTGGGCGTCGTAGGCGGGGGCGCCGTGGTCGACGACGTCGTGGCCCCGGGCCGTCAGCTCGGCCACCAGGTGCTGCTTGAGCTCGAAGCCGGCGTGGTCGCTGCCGATGTGTACGCGCATGGGAGCAGTCTCGCAGCCCACCTACGGTGGAGGGGTGTCAGGACACGACCGCCCCGCCCCGACCGACCACCCGGGAGATCTGCTCACCCGACGCGGCCTGCTCGGACTCGGTGTCGGTCTCACCGCCGTGGCGGCCGGTGTGTCCGGGTGCACCGCCGACGACGGCGGCGGTCCCGCCCTGCCCGGGTTGCGGCGGGAGCAGCCCACCTGCGTCCGACGATCCTCGCTCCCCCGCTACACCCGGCTGGCCGATCTGCCGCTGGTCTACGAGGTGAATCGGCGACGCACCGCGTTCTCCGTCGACGAGGGCTTCGCCGGTCAGCTCGAGACCTGGCTGACCGACCTGCGGGAGCTGACCGGCTGGCCGCTGCGGCAGGTCTGGACGTACGGCACCTGGACCGACGGCGGGACGGCCTGCTCCTCGTGGCACGACGCCGGTCGCGCCTTCGACCTGGCCCGGTTGCGTCTGGAGGACGGCAGCGACGTGTCCTGCCGCTACGACCTCTGGCGGGACACGTCGGGCCGTGAGCTGGCCACGGCCCGACGCACCTACTGGGCGGTGGCGGCCTCGGCCCACCTGCACTTCGCGTACGTGCTGACCTATCTCTACAACGCCACCCACCACAACCACATCCACCTCGACAACGGGCGCTCGGGCACCGGCCGGTCGACCTTCAGCAGCCGGTCGCCTGCTCAGGTCCAGGCGGTGCAGGGCACCCTGACCCACCTGTGGGAGCGACCCGTCGAGGTCACCGGACGCTGGGACGGGCCGACCCGGGAGGCGACCCGGGCGGTGCTGGCGGGGCTCGACGTGGGCGACGACCTGGCCGATCAGGGCACCTGGGCCGGTTTCCTGACCGCCGGCGTCCGGCGCGGGGCCGACCGCGACTGAGCACGACGCACCGGGCGCGGTCCCCGCTCGTGGAGGTCGGGGCCCTCAGTCGAAGACCGGACGAGAGGTGCGGGTCCGTTTCAGCTCGTAGAACCCCTCGTAGCCGGCCAGGGTGAGCACCGCGTCGAACAGCCGACCGGCGGCCTCGCCGGTCGGCCGCGGGGTGATCACCGGACCGAAGAAGGCGACCCCGCCGACGTGGATGACGGGGGTGCCGACGTCCATCCCCACCGGGTCCATGCCCGCGTGGTGCGACGCCCGCAGCGCCTCGTCGTTCGCGTCGGTGTCGCCTCGGTCGGCCAGCGTCCGCGGGACCCCGACGTCGGCCAGCGCGGCCTCCAGCGTGGCCCGGTTGCGCTCCTGCCGGCCGTTGTGGAAGCGGAGTCCGAGCGCGGTGTAGAACTCGCGCAGCTTGTCCGCGCCGTACTGCTCCTCGACCGCCAGTGCGATCCGGACCGGGGCCTTGGCGGCCTCCAGCGACGCGCGGCGTTCCTCGCTCAGGTCCTGGCCCTCGTTGAGCAGCGACAGGCTCATCACGTGGAAGACGGTGGTCACCGGGCGGACCTTCTCCACCTCGAGCATCCAGCGGGAGGTGAGCCAGGCCCAGGGGCACCCGGGGTCGAACCAGAAGTGCACGATGTCGCTGGTGGACGGGGCCGGGTGGTCGAGAGTCACATAACCACCCTATGCAGTGTCCCCAGCCGAGCCCGCGCCCCGGGCGACCCCTTCCCCGACGCAGGCGACCCCGTCCGTGACAAGATCCCCCTCATGTTTCCCGACAACCTGACCCGGGCCGAGACCAGGGCGAGGGCCGAGCTGGTAGCCACGCACAGCTACCGGATCGAGGTGGACCTCTCCGGTCGCGCCGTCGAGGACCCCGAGCGACTGTTCCGCAGCGACACGACCCTGACCTTCGAGGCCCGGGCGGCCGGCGACCTGCACGTCGACCTGATCGCCGACCACGTCGAGGCGGCCAGCCTCGACGGGGTGGAGCTGGATCCGGCCACCTTCGCCGACTCGCGACTGCCCCTCACCGTGACCCCCGGTCCGCACACCGTGCGGGTGCTCGCGCACTGCCGCTACAGCCGCACCGGCGAGGGACTGCACCGGTTCGTGGACCCGGCCGACAAGGCCACCTATCTCTACACCCAGTTCGAACCGGCCGACGCCCGGCGGGTGTTCGCCACCTTCGAGCAGCCCGATCTGAAGGCCGAGTTCACCATCGGCGTGATCGCGCCGGAGGACTGGACCGTGGTCAGCAACGGCGCCCTGCTGGAGGTCGAGGCGCTGGGTGATGGGAACGCCCGTTTCTCCTTCGCCGAGACCAAGCCGATCTCCACCTACCTGACCGCCCTGGTGGCCGGCGACTACCACCGGGTCGACCGCACCCTGGCAACCCCGAGCGGTGAGGTGCCGGCCGCTCTCTACTGCCGTCGGTCGCTGGCCGAGCACCTGGACGCCGACCGGATCTGGGACGTCACCGAGTCCGGGTTCGGGGTCTTCGAGCGGCACTTCGCCCAGCCGTACCCGTTCGGCAAGTACGACCAGGTGTTCGTGCCGGAGTACAACGGCGGCGCGATGGAGAACGTCGGCTGCGTCACGCTGCGGGACGAGTACGTGTTCCGCAGCCGGGCCACCCCGGCCTCGTACCAGGTGCGCGACGACACGATCCTGCACGAGCTGTCGCACATGTGGTTCGGCGACCTGGTGACCATGCGCTGGTGGGACGACCTGTGGCTGAAGGAGTCGTTCGCGACCTGGGCCTCGAACTTCGCGCTGAGCCAGATCGTCGACGATCCCGACGCCGCCTGGGCGTCCTTCACCAACGGGTTCAAGACCTGGGCCTACCGGCAGGACCAGCTCCCCTCGACGCACCCGATCGCGGCCGACATGGTCGACCTGGAGGCCGTCGAGCAGAACTTCGACGGCATCACCTACGCCAAGGGCGCGTCGGTGCTGGTGCAGCTGGTGGCCTACGTCGGCCAGGACGACTTCCTGGCCGGGTGCCGGCAGTACTTCCAGCGGCACGCGTACGGCAACACCGACCTGTCCGATCTGCTCGCCGCGCTGCACGCGGCCTCCGGCCGGGACCTGTCGGACTGGTCGGCGCAGTGGCTGGAGACCACCGGGGTGAACACCCTGCAGCCGGAGATCACCGTCGACGACGAGGGGGTCATCACCTCCTTCGCCGTGCGGCAGACCGCCGCGGCCGAGCACCCCACCCTGCGTCAGCACCGGATCGCCATCGGCCTCTACGGCACCGCCACCGGCGACGGCGACGCGGACCGCCTGCATCGGGTCGGTCGGATCGAGACCGACGTGGCCGGTGAGCGGACCGAGGTGCCGGAGCTGGTCGGGCTGACGCAGCCCCCGTTGCTGCTGGTCAACGACGACGACCTCTCCTACGCCAAGGTCCGGCTGGATCCGCGCTCGCTGGCCACCGCGGTGGCCCGGCTGGGCGAGATCGACAGCGCCCTGGCCCGGGCCGTGTGCTGGTCGGCGACCTGGGACATGTGCCGGGACGCGGAGCTGCCCGCCGCGCAGTACGTCGACCTGGTGCTGTCAGCGGTGGCGGTCGAGTCCGACCCGGTCGCGGTCCGCACGGTCCTCGGCCAGGCTGCGAGCGCCGCCCGTCACTACACGCCGACGACCGAGCGGGCCGAGGTGCTGCGGCGCTGGCAGGACGGGGTGGCCGCCCTGATGGACGCGGCCGATCCCGGATCGGATCTGCAGCTGGCCCTGGTCAAGGCCTTCCCCAACGCCGCCGAGGACACCCGCGGTGCCGACCGGCTGGCCGGCTGGCTGACCGGGGACGGCGTGCCCGCCGGGGTCGAGATCGACCCCGAGCTGCGCTGGTCCACCGTGGTCAACCTGGCCCGGCTGGGCCGGCTGGACGAGGCCGCCATCGACGCCGAGGCCGACCGGGACCACACCGTGACCGGGGCCGAGCAGGCGGCGGCCGCCAAGGCGGCCCGCCCGACCGCCGAGGCCAAGGCCGAGGCGTGGCGGCTGGCGACCGAGGCCGACGACGTGCCGAACGGGACCCAGCGCGCCGTCACCCTGGCGTTCTGGCAGCGCGGCCAGGACGAGGTGCTGGCGCCGTACGTGGAGAAGTACCTCACCGCGGCCGGTCAGATCTCCCGGGGCGAGGGCGGTTGGCCGACCCGTGGCTACGCCCTGCGGGAGAACCTGCTGCGCTTCGGCTTCCCGGTCCCCGAGCAGCTCGCCCCGTTCATCGAGCGGCTGGACACCTTCCTGGCCGATCCGACCCTGGTCGACTCCGTCCGCCGCCCGATCCTGGAAGGACGCGACAACGCGGCCCGCTCCCTGCGCTGCCAGGGCTAGACGTCACACCGCGTGGAGAGTCCGGGGGTGGTGGGCGGCTTCGCCGAGCTGCTGGATGCCGCGCTCCAACCCGCCGATGAGGTCGTCGGCCAGGAACGACGAGGTCATCGTCGCGATGGCGAGGCGGCAGGCGGTGTCGTCCAGGAACTGACGGGTGGCCCGACCGGTGACGATCTCCAGGGCGCGAGCGTCGGGGTCGCAGAGCACCAGCACCGTGCGCTCGGGTTCGGGCAGGTGGCTGTGCAGGGCGTACGCGTGGTCCCGCACGGCGGCGCCGGCCGGTCCCAGGTAGGCCTCGAACTCCAGACCGCTGGCCCGCCCGGCCGTGGCCAGGGCGGCGTCGATCCGGCGGCGGTCGGCGAAGGACAGGCCGTCACCAGCGAGCACTGGCACCGCCGGTCCCGGTGTCGGCGCCCGGCTTGGCCTCGAGGCCGGCCGGGACCTCGTGCGAGATCCCGCCCTCCACCTCACCGCGCGCGTTCTGCACGCCGTCGATGGTGACGAAGGCCGTGTTCGGGTTGACCGCCGGGCCGTAGCGCTTCAGCTCCCGGGTCGAGCCCAGGTACGACCAGCCGGCGATGAGCAGCCCGAGCACCAGCGGCGCTCCGATCAGCAGCAGCAGGAAGTGCAGCGCCGACGGGTTCGGGGCCGCGGGCCAACCCGACAGGGTTTCCAGGGGCACTAGCATGCTCTGCAGTCCACTCACCCCCCATACGGTAGCGGCATCGATCCGCGCGCACACCCATGACCGCGCCCACCCACCGAGGAGCCTGCGTGTCCGAGACGTCGCCCGAGCGAGCGACCCCCACGCCAGCGTCCCCCCCGTCGGAGTCCCCGACCCCGGACCGCCCTCTCGCCGACAGCGGGGACACCCGCGTCGTGATGGACGCCGACCAGATCTCCCGGGCCTGCGCCCGGATGGCGCACCAGATCCTGGAGGCCAACCGCGGCGCCGACGACCTGCTGCTGCTCGGCATCCCGACCCGCGGCGTCGACCTGGCCCACCGTCTCGCGGCCGCGATGGCCGAGGTCGAGGGCGTCGAGATCCCGACCGGCGCCCTGGACATCACCATGTACCGCGACGACCTGCGCCGTCAGCCCACCCGCGCGGTCGGTCGCACCCACCTGCCCCGGGGCATCGACGACGCCGTCGTCGTGCTGGTGGACGACGTGCTCTACTCCGGTCGCACGGTCCGCGCCGCCCTGGACGCGCTGGGCGACATCGGCCGTCCGCGCGCCGTCCGGCTGGCCGTGCTGGTCGACCGCGGTCACCGGCAGCTGCCGGTCCGGGCCGACCACGTCGGCAAGAACCTGCCGACCGCCGCCGCCGAGCGCGTACGGGTGCGGTTGGAGGAGGTCGACGGCGTCACCGAGGTGACCATCTCCCGGCCGGCCGGCAGCCCGGCGGGCCCCGTCTCGGGCACGACCAGCGACGACCACGGAGAGGGAGCCTGATGCGGCATCTGCTGTCGGCCGGCGACCTGAGCCGGACCGAGATCACCGAGATCCTCGATCTGGCCGAGGAGATGTCGGCGGTCCAGGACCGGCCGGTGAAGAAGCTGCCCGCCCTGCGCGGGCGGACCGTGGTGAACCTGTTCTTCGAGGACTCCACCCGGACCCGGTCGTCGTTCGAGCTGGCCGGCAAGTGGCTGTCGGCGGACGTGATCAACGTGTCGGCCAAGGGCTCCTCGGTCTCCAAGGGCGAGTCGCTGCGGGACACCGTGATGACGGTGGCGGCGATGGGGGTGGACGCCCTGGTCATCCGGCACATGGCCTCCGGAGCGCCCTGGCAGGTGACGCAGTGGGTGGACGCTCACATCCTCAACGCCGGCGACGGCACCCACGAGCACCCGACCCAGGCGCTGCTGGACGCGTTCACCCTCCGCCGGCACTTCCGCAGCCTGGACGGAGGCGACCTGACCGGGCGGACGATCGCCATCGTCGGTGACGTCACCCACTCCCGGGTCGCGCGCAGCAACGTGCTGCTGCTCCGGACGCTCGGGGCCGAGGTGGTGCTGGTCGCCCCGCCGACGCTGATGCCCTCGGGCGTGTCCGCCTGGCCGGTGACGACCAGCCACGACCTGGACGAGGTGCTGGGGTCGGTGGACGCGGTGATGATGCTGCGGGTGCAGCGCGAGCGGATGAGCGGGGGCTACTTCCCCACGCCTCGGGAGTACACGATCGGGTACGGGTTGACCCGGTCGCGGCTCGGGACCCTCCGTCCGGGCACCCCGATCTGCCACCCCGGTCCGATGAACCGTGGCCTGGAGATCTCCGCCGAGGCGGCCGACGCCGCGTCGTCGCTGGTCCTGGACCAGGTGGCCGCCGGCGTCGCGGTGCGGATGGCCGTGCTGTATCAGCTGCTGGGTGGGGCCGACGAGCTGCCTCTCACCCGCGTACGGGAGGGAGCCGCGTGAGCGGGTTGTTGATCGTCGGAGCCGATCTGGCCGGGGCCGGGGCGGGTGACCTCTACGTCCGCGACGGCGTGCTGACCGATCCGGCCGAGGCCGGGTCCGACGTCGAGCGCGTGGACGCCGCCGGGCTGGTCGCGCTGCCGGGTCTGGTCGACCTGCACACGCACCTGCGCCAACCCGGCCGGGAGGACGCCGAGACGGTGGCGACGGGCACCCGGGCTGCGGCCCGCGGCGGCTTCACCGCCGTGCTGGCCATGGCCAACACCAGCCCGGTGACCGACACCGCCGAGGCGGCCGAGCACCTGCTCGCCCTGGGCCGGCGCGACGGTG
>JBMDXL010000438.1:0-8095 GCA_048594465.1 Microlunatus sp.
CGGGAGGGGATCCCGGTCATCCCGCTGATGTACCGGCCGAACGAGTTCTACGAGTACAACGCCTCCAACTGGACCAACTTCCCCGACGAGAAGAACCCGTACGCTCCGCCGGGGTGGGGCGGCGCCTCCATCGGCTGGATCTTCGGTCTGAAGCGGGTGGGTCAGTGATCATCGGCGAGGCCGGGGAGACCACCCCTGCGGGTGTGGTCTCGGCCTCGCCGGCGTCGATACCGTCGAGCATGGCCGTCACCGTCCCCGCCGGCAGCGACGCCGCTCCGGGGCCCTACCGCTGCAGCAGCTGCGGCTATCCGCTGCAGCTCGTAGCGGCGCAGCACCTGGCCCCGTGCCGGTGCTGCCACGGCCGGTTCTGGGAGCGCGTCGACGATCACACGAAAGCCGATCCGTACGACCAGTCGGGAGCCGCGGGCTGGTCCTGGTCGCCGTCCGGCTTCGAGGAGCGCTGACCGTCAGCTGTGGCGAGACGTGAGCACGAGCAGCTGGGCCCCGACTGGCCGCGGCGCCTGAGCCGGGGCACCTGCGCGCTCGGGCTGGTCTGGCTGGTCATCGGCGGCGTCATCGTCGTCGTGCACCTGCGCACCGGCGAACCCGCCGATCTCGACCGGGGGTGGGCGTTGATGATCCTGGGGGCTGCGCCCTCCGGGCTGGGGGTGCTGCTGCTCCGCCGGGTGCACCACCGCCGACGGGTCGACGGAGCCGAACGAGCCGGGCGCGCCGGCTGAGTCGCGCGGCCGGCCTCAGTCGGCGCGGGCCGACTCCGACCACGGGACCCCGACACCGAGCTCACCGGCCGCCCGCTCCAGCTGCTGCCGGTGGTCCTCGCCCACCGGGATCCCGTCGAGGGCGTACGCGGCGGCCGTCACCGCCTCCGGACCGCCGGGCAGGAAGCTGCCGGAGGACCCGGGGAGCGGGGTGAGAGCGCGGACCGCACGGGCGTAGGCGTCCATCTCGGCACGGAACGCGTCCGGGTCGGCGAACAGGTCGATCCGCAGCGCGATCACCATCGACCCCTGGTTCGCGCCCGGCCACCGGCGCTCTTCCCGGTCCGGGTCGAGCGGCACTCCGGCCAGCAACCCACCCCAGCTCTGGCACACCGTCCCCAGCCCGATGCTGCGGTGCACGAGGCCGGGGGCGAGCCCGGCCAGCAGGTCCCGTGACGCGTCGTCGTACAGGTCGTGCATGGCGCCGAAGTCCAGCAGCAGTGGCGGCTCGTCCCGGGTGGGTGCGCTGAACGACATCGGCGATCCCCCGGCCGCGGCGGCCACCGGGTCGCCGGGCGCCAGGGCGAGCTGGTGGCCGGAGGTGACGAAGCTCAGCAGGTCGTGGTCCAGGGTCAGGCGGGCGTAGAGCCCGGCGGCCCCGACGTGCCCGTGCCGGCGGGTGACCAGCACCGCGATCCCGGCCTGCTGAGCCTTCGTGACCAGCAGCTGGGTGCCGTCGTACGCCGGGAAGTAGCCGAGCCCGCCGTCGCCGTCCACCAGCAGACTGGTCGGGGTCTCGCGGACGACCGTCACCTGCGGGTCGGGATTGAGGGAGCCGTCCCGCAGCAGCCGGACGTAGGTGGCCAGCTGGACGGTGCCGTGGCTGACGTTGCCGCGCAGGTCGTTGCCGGTCAGCAGATCGGCGAGCAGGTCGGCCCGTGCGTCGGTCAGACCGGCGGCGGCACCCAACCGGGCGGCGAGGTCACGCAGGTCGGCGGCGGGCTACCGGAGGTAGCTCTACGGCGGGATGTTCACGAACGGAAGTTGGTCGGCGTGGTCTCGGCTGGCAGTGTTCCAGACCGCCCAACCGCGGACCCGACCCACAGCCACCTCTGTCGGACGGGCCTGCGCGCCGGGCGTCGGACCGTCGCGGCGGAGTGCCACTCTGGTGGGGTGACGCGGAGTCGAGGAGGGCGGGGGCGTCGCCTCGCGGCGGTGCTGCTGCTGGTGTCGGTCCTCGCCCTGGTCGGGGCGACGATCCTGGTCCGTCTCCAGGGTTCGGACAGCCCCACGATGAACGCCGGGTCGACCGTCACGCCGGCCGCTCCCTCCAGCCGCCCGTCGGCCGAGGCCTCCTCCGCCGGCACGACCCCGCACGGCACGCCGACTCCGGGATCGTCGTCGGCCGGCCCGACCGGTTCGATCCACCTGCTCGGTTTCGGCGACTCCGTGATGGCCGGAGCCGGCTGCGACTGCGACGACTTCCTGCAGCAGACCGGTGCCCTGCTGAAGCAGGGGACCGCGCGTTCGGTGATCACGGTCAACAACAGCGCCAACGGGGAGACCGCCGCCGGCCTGCTGACGGACCTGCGGACCGACGACAGCCTCACCGCCGAGATCAGGACGGCTGACGTGATCGTGCTGACCATCGGGGCCAACGACCTCGGCCCGGCGCTGGACGACTGGGTGGGCGACGCCTGTGACCGCTCCTGCTACCACCCCGAGGTGGAGGCGATGGGCGACCGGCTCAGCGCCATCCTGACCCTCGTCGACCGGAGCAAGCGTGCCGGCGCCTCGGTGTTCGTGCTGACGTACTGGAACGTGTTCGAGGACGGCGACGTGGGCGCCGGGGACTACGACGAGGGATACCTGACCTGGAGCGACCAGGTGACCAGGGACGCGAACGCAACTCTCTGCCAGGCCGCCGAGCTCGCCGCTGCGACCTGCGTGGACACGTACGCGCCGTTCAAGGGGGCCGACGGCGGCACCGACCCCACCCACCTGCTGGCCGAGGACGGCGATCACCCCAACGAGGCCGGCACGACCCTGATCGCCACGGTCGTGGCCGCTGCCGTGGAGCGGCACGGGGTGTCGGGCTGAGATCCCGGAGACCGCAGCTGGTGGGGGAACCCACCGCGGTACGGTGAGCAGCGCTCAGCTCGGCAGCCCGCCCGAGTGCAGCTCGACGCGGTCGACGGAGGCGAGCTCGTCGGCTGACGGAGGCTGGAACACCGAGGCGGCCCACTCCAGCTCGGCCTGCGTGATCGGGTAGGCACCGGCTCCCCCATCGGTGTTGCGCCGCTGCAGCCGGTCCCACAGGACCGCTACCGGCACGTCGAAGACGTGCAGCTCGATCCGGGCTCCGCAGGTCCGACCGTCGGCGATCTTCTCGGCGCGCTCCGTCCGCTGCCACAGCCCGTCCTCCAAGATCACGTCGGTGCCGTGCCGCAGCAGGTCCAGCGCGTGGCGGTAGAGGACGGGCTGCAGCCGCTCGTGGAAGCCGGTGTCGGTGTGCGGCACCCCCAGCGAGGCCTGCCAGTCGTCGGTGCAGAGGCGGACACCCCGGCCCTCGGACTCCAGCCGTCGGGCCAGCGTCGACTTGCCGGTCCCGGGCAGACCGCAGAACAGGGTCAGCGTCGGGCGTCCGTGGTCGTCCGGAACGGGCCCGGGCGCACGGTTGACCATGATCCGAACGTCTCACGGACCACCGGTCCCGACAAGCGGCGCGATCCCCCGGCGAGCACGACCGGCGGCCGCGGACGCGACAGGCGGGGCGACCCGGGGACGCGACGGGTCCGGCGACTGCAGAAGCGACAGGGCGCCGAGCCGTGATGGCTCGGCGCCCTGGTCGGTGCCGTCGGTCGGGACCGACAGCAGGTCAGGAGCGGACGGCGTGCTGCTGCCACTCCGCGGCGATCCGGTCGAGCGCCGGGTGGTCCAGGCTCATCCCGTCGAAGTTGGCCAGGGTGCTCATCGGCATGGTCCCGATCACCTCGATCAGCTCCTCGGACAAGACGGTGGCCGGTTGACCCCCGGCGACCTCGCCGGCGATCAGCTCGCGGCCGACTGGGTCGGCGTACCACTCCTGCAGGGTCGAGTCGCGGTCGAGCGGTGCGCTCAGCGACGGTGCGTCGACCGCCAGGGTGGCGGTGAGCGGCAGGTCGCGCGAGTGCGCGCCGACGCCGATCTCGAAGTCACCGGCCTCGACCGCCCACCGACGGAGGCGGGCCGACCAGAACGAGAAAGCTCGCTGGTCCAGCTCGATCGACACCCGCTTGGTCTCGCCCGGCCACAGGCTGACCTTGGCGAAGCCCTTCAGCTCCCGCACCGGTCGGGCCACTGTCGACTCGACGTCACGCACGTAGACCTGGACGACCTCGGCCCCGCCGACCGCGCCGGTGTTGGTCACCGTGACCGACACCGTGGCCGCCAGATCGCCGTCGGCCACCGAGCCACGGGGTTCCACCACCAGGTCGGACAGCTCGAAGCTGGTGTAGGACAGCCCGTAGCCGAACGGGAAGGCCACCTCCTGGGCGGACTTGTCGTAGCCGCGGTAGCCGATGAAGATCCCCTCGCCGTACGTGACGACCTGGGAGTCCCCCGGGAAGTTCAGGTACGAGGAGTTGTCCTCCAGCCGGAGCGGGATGGTCTCGGCCAGACGGCCGGAGGGGTTGACCGCACCGGTCA
The DNA here is from genome assembly GCA_048594465.1 of Microlunatus sp. Classification (GTDB taxonomy): domain Bacteria; phylum Actinomycetota; class Actinomycetes; order Propionibacteriales; family Propionibacteriaceae; genus Microlunatus. The sequence continues at coordinate 4,407 of JBMDXL010000438.1, forward strand.
GCACGTCGGCGATCCCACCGGCCGCGGCCTGGCCACCGAGCCAGGCCTCGACCAGTCCCTTGGCGTACGGCAGCACGCGGTCCAGCACCACGGTCGAGCCGTTCATCAGCACCACCACGACGTTCGGGTTGGCCGCGGCCACCGCCTCCAGCGCCGCCAGCTGATCGGCCGGCAGCCGGAGCTGGGTCCGGTCGAAGCCCTCCGACTCGTCCGCCGCCGGCAGTCCCAGGACCATGATCACGGTGCCGGCCGCCGCGGCGACGCGCACCGCCTCGTCCACCAGACCCTGGGTCTCGTCGGTGTCCACGTGGCCGAGCGCGTAGCCCGGGGCGAACGGCACGTCGCCGTACGCGGCCTGCAGCTCGGTGAGCAGGACGTCGAGCCGGGTCGGCACGACCTGGGAGGACCCGGCCCCCTGGTAGCGCGGAGTGCGGGCGAACTCGCCGATCACCGCGATGTCGGTCCCGGCCGCGAGCGGCAGGATCGCGTCGTCGTTCTTCAGCAGCACGACCGACTCGGCCGCCGCCTGGCGGGCCAGGGCGTGGTGGGCGTCGGCGTCGAACGTCTCCTCCAGGCCGAGCACCCCCATCCCCTTGCTGACCAGCTCGAGGACGGTGCGCACCCGCGCGTCCAGCACGTCGAGCGGGACCGTGCCGTCCTCGACGGCGGCGACGACCTGCTCGGGGCTGCGACCCAGTGCCGGGGGCATCTCCAGGTCCAGCCCGGCCAGCAGGGCCGGGACCCGGTGGTAGACCGCACCCCAGTCCGAGACGACCAGACCCTGGAAGCCGAACTCCTCGCGCAGCACGGTGGTGAGCAGCCAGGTGTTCTCCGACGCGGACTGCCCGTTGACCTTGTTGTACGAGCACATCACCGACCAGGGCTGGGAGGCCGTGACCACCCGCTCGAAGGCAGGCAGGTAGATCTCCCGGAGCGTCCGCTCGTCCACCCGGGCGTCGACCCGGAGCCGGTCGGTCTCCTGGTTGTTGGCCGCGTAGTGCTTGACGGAGGTGCCCACGCCACGGGACTGGATCCCGTCGACGATGCCCACGGCGAGCTCACCGGTGAGGAAGGGGTCCTCGGAGAAGTACTCGAAGTTCCTGCCGCACAAGGGGGAACGCTTCATGTTGATACCTGGCCCGAGGATCACCGACAGGTTGGCGGCACGCGCCTCCTGGGCCAGCGCCTCGCCGATCCGGTGCAGCAGCTCGGGGTTCCAGGCCGACGCGATGGCCGACGCGGTCGGGAAGCAGGTGGCGGGCAGGGAGCCGCTGAGGCCGACGTGATCGGCCTCGGCCGGCTGGGCCCGCAGTCCGTGCGGACCGTCGGACACCATGATCCGCGGGATCCCCAGCCGCTCGACGGGGGCCGTGTACCAGAACGAGGATCCGCTGGTCAGTGAGGCCTTCTCGGCCAGGGTGAGCTCGGTGAGCAGCCGGTCGACGTCGAGCACGGTGGTCACTTGACCTTCTTGATCGGCAGCACGATGAGGGCGCCGACCAGGGCTGCGCCGGCCGCCGTGTAGAGCAGCAGGTCGTAGTTCTGGTTGGCCGCGCTGTTGACCGCCAGGAGGGCGGCACCAAGCACGGGGGCCAGCGTCTGCGGCAGGGCGTTGGCCATGTTGAACACACCGAGGTCCTTGCCCGCGTCATCGGGGTTGGGCAGCACGTCGACGACGAGCGCCAGGTCGACCCCGACGTAGATGCCGAAGGCGACACCCATGACGACCTCGACCAGGTAGAAGCCGGTCACGGTGCTGACGTGGACGAGGGCGAAGATGCCGATGCCGAACAGCAGCGTCGAGCCGGCCACCAGGAACTTGCGCCGACCGGTGCGGTCGGAGATCTTGCCGGCCACGTACGCCGCCAGGACCAGGGCGATGGTGTAGACGAGCACACCGATCAGGACGGCCCGCGGCGCGTCCTCCTTGGCGATGCCCAGGTTGTCCTGCAGGTAGAACAGCCGGTACGTGGTGAACATGAAGGTGGCCAGCGTGATCAGGAACCGGGACCACCAGGCGAAGGCGAAGTCGGGGAACTTGAGCGGGTTGAGCCAGAAGGTGGTGATCCACTCGCCGATCTTCATGGCCGGCGGACGGTTGGTGAGGCGCTGGTCGGGCAGGATGAAGGCGAAGACGATCATGGCCACGATGGCCAGGATCGAGGGGGCCACGAACAAGATCAGCATCCGGTCGGCGAACTGCTCGGCCACGAAGGTGCCGCCGAGGACGCCGATGTTCTGCGCCATGCCGAGCAGGGCCGAGACGCGGCCACGCTGGAACTTCGGCACCTGGTCGGAGATGGTGGCGATGAAGGGGGCCAGGGTGGCGTTCGCGCCGAGCTGGGCCAGGCACCAGCCCAGGGTCAGCACCGGCACGGAGGTGGCCAGCGCCATGATCACGAAGGCAGCCGTCATCACGACGGTGCCACCCACGATCCACGGGCGGCGACGTCCGAAGCGGGAGGTGGTGCGGTCCGACAGCCGGCCGAAGAGCACGTTGCCGATCACGGCGAACAGCGCGCCGAAGCCGGCGACGATGCCGAGCGCCGAGGTCTTCTGGTCATCGGGGACGATCGACTGGACCTTCACGCCGATGCCGATCGTGGCCGGGCCGAGCAGGGCGACGAAGAACACCAGCTGGGCGATGACCAGCCCGACGATGTACTTGCGGCCCACGGCCTCGGTGGGCTCGGCGAACCAGTGGTGGTCCTGGGCGTCGAGAGCGTTCTCCGCGACGGCGGTCGGCGGCAGCTCGCCGAAGGGGCTTCCTGGGGTACTCATCGGTGGGTTCCTCCCGTACAGACACTGAAGCGAATCAGTGAAGCGTGTCAGTTGCGCGTGTCAGTACAGTAAGGGCATGGTGGAGCGCGTGGCAACAAACGTGACCGACGTAACGTCGGCGAGAACCGGCCGAGGTCGGGCGAAGCGACCGACCGCGGCCGACGTGGCGGCTCACGCGGGCGTGTCCCGGGCCACCGTGAGCTACGTGCTGAACGACACCCCACACCAGGTGATCCCCGAGGCGACCAGGCAACGGGTCCGCGCGGCGGCCGCCGAGATCGGCTACATGCCCTCCGCGGCCGCCCGGGCGCTGATCACCGGTCGGTCCGACGTCGTCCTGCTGCTGCTGCCGGACTGGCCGATCGGGGCGTCGGTCGGCCAGCTGCTGGAGAGCCTGTCGGACGCGCTGGGTCGGCAGGGCTTCACCTTCGTCGCCCACCCGCGCTCGGCCGGTCGACCGGTCACCGACGTCTGGAAGGCCATCACCCCCGCCGCGGTGATCACCTTCGAGGAGCTCGAGCGGGCCGAGGCGGAGCGGCTGCGGGCGGCCGGCATCGAGCTGTCGGTGGCCCTGCTCGGCGACGGTGGCCAGGACGCCCGCGCGATGGACATCCCCGAGCAGCGGACCGGCCGGCTGCAGGCCGAGCACCTCGCCGCCTCCGGTCATCGTCGCCTGGGCTACGCCTGGCCGGACGACCCGCGGGTCGTCACCTTCGCCCAGCCCCGGCTGGACGGGGTCCGGCAGGCCTGCGCCGAGCTCGGTCTGGACCAGCCGCACGTGGTGCCCGTGCCGCTCACCCCCGACGGGGTCGAAGAGGCGCTGCGGGCGTTCCTCGCCGGGGACGGTACCGCGGTGTCGGCCGTCTGCGCCTACAACGACGAGGTGGCACTCGCCCTGCTGGCCGGGG